>CAZTZW010000534.1:0-2122 GCA_964618085.1 uncultured Elusimicrobia bacterium | reverse complement strand
GAGACGGATCTCTTTGACGGCGTGCGCGGGCGCGGCGGCGGCCGCGAGAGCGAGGGCGAAGGGGCGTGCGTGAGGGGTCATGGGCGTATCCTCCAGGAGCGGCGTCGGGATGGACTATAAGGCCCGTTGGCGTTTTTGTCAACCCGGGGGGAGGGGTAAAAAAACGGGGGGCGGCGATATTTTCCGCTTGCATGCGGAAATGCCGGATGTTTAGAATCTCGCGCCGGTGAAGACAGGGTCAGGTAAGTTTTAATGCCTGACACCAAGACGCGAGGAGGACGAATGATCCGTACCCGCATCGCCGCCGCCGCTCTCGTTGCGCTGTGCTCGCTCGCCGCCGGCCGTGCCGAGGCTTCTTCCGAATCGGCCGCCTTCGGCGCCCGCACGGCCTTCGACATGTCCATCTTCGCGCCCCAGCCCACGTTCAAGCGCTCGGTCGCCGGCACCTGGCAGGCGATGGCCGCCGCCTCGGGAAGCTCCTCCCTCTTCCGCGTCAACGCCGCCATGCTCGCGACCGCCGAGGTCTCCGCGACCTCGGCCTCTCCCGCTCTCGAGGTCGACCTGGCGCAGCTCCTTAATAAGCAGCTCAAGACCTCCCTGAAGTACAGCGTGGGCGGCAAGGACATCTGGGTCGGCGGCGCCTTCGACCGCGCGCAGAACGCCTACGTCTCCATCCTCGTCGACGGCAGCCCGGCGCGGTTCTTCGACGTGAAGAAGCTCCTCGACAAGGAAGAGTCCCTCCCGCTGGGCACGGCCCGCTACAAGATGTACCTCGCCCCCAACATCATCAACCAGATGAAGAGCGAGATCGTCCTGGAGAACGAGGCCAACGAGGACGAGAAGATCCGCATCAGCCTCAAGAAGATGATGGACGCCGCCGGGGCCGCCGGCCACGCCGTCACCCTCGGGACGCACAACTACCGGGCGTTCTACACCGACGACGTCAAGAACGGGACCATCGACGCCTCGTCGCGGGTCTTCACCTTCCTGCTCGTCGACGCCAAGGGTCAGATCCACGTCTTCATCATCCCGGCCGACCTGGTGCCTTCCGACAAGATCGCCGTCTTCAAGATGTTCGAGGACAAGCGCGTCGGGCTCATGCAGGCGGGCGGCAAGCTCAAGATCTACGAGAATCCCTGATCCCGGGAGCTCGTCGAGGCGGCGGGTCCCGAGCGGGCCCGCCGCCTTTTTACTTACAAAGGTGCCAGGCTTGTAATGATTGACGCTCGGCCCCGCCCGTGGGCCGTTTGTCGCCCCTACCCTGGGACCTCTAGCCCATGTCGCGGCCTGCCTCCGGTGGTACCATCCTGGCAGGAGCCACTATGAAGAAGATTCTCTCCGCCAACGGCCGCAAGCACGGACTGCGCGCCCGGATCCAGGTCACCGACGAGCGCTCGAACCGTACCGTCTTGACGTTCGAGAGCCGGTCCCAGGCTTACACCTGGACCACCGACCGCGGCCGTTCGCGCAACGTCGTCAAGCATTGAACTTCGCGCGCCGCGCCTGCTTCCTTCTGGCGCTGGGCTTGCCGTCCGCCGCAGCGGGCGCCAATCCGAGCCTCGAGCAGGACTTCCGCGGCATGTCGGAATGGCTCAGCCATGAACTCGCCCAAGGCCTCGCCTTCAACGCCGGCTCGACCTTCGACCCGCCTCACGAGGTCAAGGGCTACTACCTCCAGCCGGACGTCTCGTTGGGCGTCGGCCGCATGCCGCTCGACAAGCGCGATTTCCCGCTCATCACCAACCAGTCCCTCAACGATTTCGGCGGCCAGAACCTCTTTCCCGACAGCGTCGTCTTCCCCAACCTCGCCCTCCACTTGCGCATGGGCCTGCCCTGGCGGGGCGACGCCTACGTCCGCTTCGCCAACGCGACCACTCCTTCGGGCTACAAGATCTCCCGCACTATGACCGCCGCCGTGCAGACCAACTCCTTCGGCTTCGGCGTGCGCCAGCACCTGTTCGGCCGCGACGAACAGCCGACCCTCACGCTCGGCGCTCATTACAACCACGTGCAGGGCCGCGTGCGCCTCAAGAGCAAGTTCCAGGTCGACAAGGGGGGCTTCGTCGGCGACGAAGACTTCAACGGCAACTTGGATTGGAACCTCAAGAGCTTCGGACTCAAC
>CAZTZW010000533.1:0-2130 GCA_964618085.1 uncultured Elusimicrobia bacterium | reverse complement strand
ACGAGTCGTCGGCCCACAGCCCGCCGAGCACGGTGCCGACGAAGCTGAAGAGCAGGCTGAAGCACACGACGCCGTAGGCCAAGGACGACAGCGCCTTGTCGTCGGCCGCGTCAGGTCTCTCTAGGAGGTGCCGGCGGACGATCCAGGCAATCCCCAGGAGGCCGGCGAGGAAGGTGCCGCCGTAGCCGATGGTGATGGTCACGACGTGGGTCGCCAGCCAGAAGTTGGAGTCGAGCACCGCGCGCATCATCTCCATGGTGTCGCCGGAGCTCGTCAGGTGGTGCGCCACGAGCAAGGTGCAGAAGCCCACGGAGGCCGCGCCCGCGGCCGCGAAGCCGCGGCGGTGCAGGCGCTCGGCGAGCAGGCCGACCAAGGCCGCCACCCAGCCCACGAACACCGCGGAGGAGTAGAGGTTGGTCACCGGCGGGCGGCCCTGCAGGACGACGCGGGCGACGAGGCCCGCCGTGTGGACCGCGAAGGCGGCCCAGAGGACGCCGCGCGCCGCGGCGTCGAGCGACGGGCGCGGGCGGGCCCACGAGACGAAGATGAGAAGCAGGCCCAGGACGTAGAGCGCCATGCCCGAGATGAAGGGCGCGGCGCGGTTGAACAAGACCTCGCGGCGCGCGGCGGCGGCGACGGCCGGCTGCTGGCGCGCGAGCCAGGCCTGGTACTCGCGCAGGGCGGCGTCGAAGCCCGCCGCGTCGCCCTTGCGGTAGGCGCGTCCCATCAAGGCGTAGGCGGTGAGCGCGGGGTGGATGTCGCCGTGCAGGGGCTTGAGCAAGGCGTCGCCGTTGGTCAGCCAGGCGTCGGCGGCCTCGCCGGCGCGCGGAGGCACGGCCTTGAACACGGCGGCCGAGGCCAGGTAGCGGAAGCGCGTGAGCAGTTCCGCCAGGACCTTCACGGCGCGGCGCTCGGTGGGGCTCGCCGAGCCGCCGTGGATGGCGCGCAAAGCGTGCGGCACCACCGAGCCCAGCAGGGCCAGCTCGACGGCCGGGTCTTCGGTGCCGGCGATCTGGACGGTGTTCTTCACGCGCTCGTACAGCGTGACGCGCCGGTCGAGGTTGATGACGGCGGTCTGGAAGCGCGAGCGCCGCGGCGCGTCGAGCTTCTCGGCGGAGGCGGCCTGGGCGCGCAGCTCGGAGCGCTTGGGCTCGAACTGCCAGTAGGCGTAGTAGCGCTCCTTGCCGGGCTCGAGGCCGAGCAGGCCCAATACCTCGGGGTCGTCGACGACGAAGGTCTTGTAGGTGTCGGCGCTCTCGGGCTTGAACAGCGCGTCGAGCAGCCAGCGCGAGGCGGACAGGCGGACGCCGTCCACCGGCACGGTCTGCTTGCTGCGCGTCATGAGCAAGGTGTTGCGGGCGAAGGAATCCAGAGGCTTCACGCGCCCGCCCTCGAGAGCGGGCAGGCGGCCGAACGCCTCGTGGTCGAACTCTCCCGTCGCCGCGGGGCGCAGGGGGACCAAGGCGAGCAGCAGTCCGAGAGCGAAGGCGGCCCAGGCGGCGTGGAGGGGCTTCACGCGCGGGACTCCTTGACCGCTCCGCCCAGCATCACGCCGAAATGCCAGAGCAGGCCCAGGGCCGTGATGAGGCAGGCCAGGTACGGCAAGGTCCAGCCGGGATTGCGCACGACCTGGAACACGGAGAGAGTGTCTTCCTTGCCGAAGCTCGCCTGGTAGAAGGTCAGCCCGCCGTGGCGCAGGGGGGAGTTCATGTAGATGAGCACTTCGCGGTTCTCCCCGCGAGGCTTGTCGATGAGGCTCACCCGGCTCGAGAAGTTCTTGGGGATGTCGGTGCCCGGGTACACGTCATGGCGGAAGTCGAGCAAGGTGAGAGAGAAGGGCAGGTAGTAGCGCCGCGGGCGCAAGGCCAGCCGCCAAGACCGGCCGTCGTGCGTGAAGCCCTGCGGCGCACCCAAGGCGTTCGACAGCAGGAATACGCCGTAGCTCTTCCCATCGACGCCGACGGGCTCGACCACCGCGACGGCGGTGTTGGCCTCGTCGTCCACGGTGACGGGCGGGACCGGCTTGAAGATGAGGTTCGTGCCCATGCCGGCCGTCGCGAGCGAGGCCGGGTCGCCCGGGCGGCGCATCGTCAGCTCGGCGTTGTCGTGATAGGCGTGCACGACCAGGTC
>CAZTZW010000532.1:0-2154 GCA_964618085.1 uncultured Elusimicrobia bacterium | reverse complement strand
CCTCGGTGAGGACGGCGGAGTGGTTCTTCTCGTCGACGATGGCGTCCCAGCCCTTCTGGAGGTCCGTGCCCTGGTACTTGGCCTGGATCTCGTCCTCCTCGGTGATGAGGCGGACCTTCAGGTGCGGGATGAGCCGGTCCACGATCATGTAGCGGTCGGTGGACTTCTCGGCCGCGCCGGAGATGATGAGGGGCGTGCGCGCCTCGTCGATGAGGATGGAGTCGACCTCGTCGATGACGGCGTAATAGAGGGGCCGCAGGACGCGGTCGTCCTTGCGCGTCACCATGTTGTCGCGCAGGTAGTCGAAGCCCACCTCGTTGTTGGTGACGTAGGTGATGTCGCGCCGGTAGATCTCCTGGCGCTCCTGGTTCGAGGTGTCGTGCTGGACGCTGCCGACCGTGAGGCCGAGGAACTGGTAGACCGGGCCCATCCACTCGGAGTCGCGCTTGGCCAGGTAGTCGTTGACCGTCACCACGTGCACGCCCTTGCCGACCAGCGCGGCCAGGTAGGCGGGCGCGGTGGCCACGAGGGTCTTGCCCTCGCCGGTGCGCATCTCGGCGATGGCTCCATTGTGCAGGACCATGCCGCCCAGGAGCTGGACGTCGAAGTGGCGCAGGCCGATGGCGCGGCGGGCGGCCTCGCGGCACAGCGCGAAGGCCTCGGGAAGGACCTGGTTCAGGGCCTCGATCTCGGCCTTCTTGCGGTCTTCCTTGCGGTCTCTATCATCCTCGGCGATGTCGATGCCGGCGAACAAGGCGGCGACCTTCTTGCGCAGGGCCTCGGTGCGGACGGGGAAATCGGCGTCGGCGAGCGCCTTGATCTCCGGCTCCAAGGCGTTGATTTTCTCCAGCGTGGGCCGGTATTTCTTGAGCGTGCGCTCGCTGGGGGTGCCGAAGACCTTCTCGAACAGGGCTTTGATCATCTAATTAAGGAGGAAATCCCAGTGTAGCAATTTGGGAAGTTAACAAAGGGGCCAGGCACCAAGTTAACAAACGTCGAAAAGTTAATTCGGTGCCTGGCCCCTTCGTTGACTATTTCAGGCGCGCGGAAAGGATCTTGTCTCCGGGCTCGAGGCGGTCGAGGACGTCGAGGCCCGACGTGGCCTGGCCGAAGGCCGTGTAGCGGCCGTCGAGGTGGGGCGTGGGCACCAGCGAGAAGAAAAGCTGGCAGCCGCCCGTGTCCTTGGCCGCCTTGGGCATGCCCAAGGTCCCGCGGATGAAGCGGCGGCGGCCGATCTCGTCGGCCAGGCGCCAGCCGTCGTCGCCCCAGCCCGAGCCGCGCGGGTCGCCGCCTTGGACGACGAAGCCGGTGACCACGCGGTGCCAGGACGTCCCTTCATAGAGGCCGCGCTTGACCGAGTCCACGACCGAGGCGGCGTGCTGGGGCGCCTCGATGTCGTCGAGGAGGAACTCGATGGTCCCTTTCTCCGTCTCGAGGACGACGGTCGCCGCCATGCTCAGACGCTTGTAGGTCCGGGGCTTGTCCGTCTTCTCGGGGAAGCGCTTGAGCGCCTCTTCGATGACGGGCGCGCGCTTGGCGTCCGCGGCCGCCGCCGCGAGCAGGGCTTTGCGGATGGAGCCGCGCACCTCGGCGGTGAGGCCGGGAGCGGCGAGCTTCAGGGCGTCGAGCAGAGGCTCGACGGGGATGGGCTTGCTCTCCGCGGCGGCGTCGACGGCCGTGCCCAGCACCTCGAGCGGCGCCTTCGGGTCGCGCAGGACGCCGGCGACGGCCGCGGCGGCGAAGGCGGAGGTGGACTTGGCCAAGGCCTCCAGCGCGGCGGACGCCACGCGCGGGTCGGGGTCGGCGAGGCCTTCCTTCAACACGGGCTCGACGCCGGGAAGCAGGCCGGTCGCCTCGTACGCGCGCGAGCGCGTCCACCAATGCGGGTCGAGGCGCGCGCGGGCCAGACGCGCCGCGGCGGCGGGTCCGCGCAGCTTGGCGAGGGCGATGAGCGCGCGGCCGCGCGGCCTGGGCGGGTCGGAATCCGCCATCGTCTCGACCCATACCGGCGCCGGTCCGGTCGAGGCCGCGACGGCGTCCGCCGCCGCGGCGCGGACGTGGTGGGACGGGTCGACGAACGTCGCCGACGACAGCAGCGCGCCCGCCTTCGCCGCGCCGTAGGCCGCGACGGCCTCCGCGCGCACATAGAGGTCG
>CAZTZW010000531.1:0-2157 GCA_964618085.1 uncultured Elusimicrobia bacterium | reverse complement strand
TGGGCCCCTACATGCGCCCCATCCCTATCGGCGCGTCGGTGGCCATGGTGTTCTCGGCCTTCATCGCCTTCGTGGTTTCGCCCTGGGCCTTCGTGAAGGTGCTCGAGCGCTGGCGCCCCGCGCCGCACGCGGGCCACGGGGAGGAAGGGGCGCTCGACCGCTTGTACCGCAGGGTCATGGGCCGCCTGCTCGATGACGACAGAACGCGCCGCCGATTCCTGTACGCCATGGGCGGCCTCCTGCTGGCGGCGATGGCTTTGGTGCCTCTGAAGGCCGTGGTCATCAAGATGCTCCCCTTCGATGACAAGGAGGACTTCGAGGTCGTGTTGACCTTGCCCGAGGGCTCCTCCTTGGAGGCGACACGCGCCGCCGCCGGCGAGATCGCCGCCGCGCTCAGCGGCCGCCCCGAGGTCGAACGCGTCGTGTCCTACCTGGGCCTGGGCGCGCCCTACAACTTCAACGGCCTGGTGCGGCATTACTTCCTGCGCACCGAGCCGAACATGGCCGACCTCGTCGTCTCACTCAAACCCAAGGGCGAGCGCCCACAAAGCCACGCCGTGGCCAAGGCCGCGCGTCCCGTCATCGCCGCCATCGCCCGGCGCCACGGCGCGCGCGTGCAGGTCGCCGAGGTCCCGCCCGGGCCGCCTGTGTTGTCCACCTTGGTCTTCGAGGTGTACGGCCCCGACGCGGCCGTCCGCGACGCCTTCTCGCGCAAGCTGCGCGCCCTCTTGGAGCGCACCGACGGGATCTCCGACGTGGACACCTACCTCTACGACCCCGAGCCCCTGGACCGCCTGGTCGTGGACCGCGAGAAGGCCACCCTCAACGGCATCGCGCCCGCGCAGGTCGCGCTGTCCGCCCGCGTCGCGCTGGCCGGCGAGACCCTGGGCCTCGCGCACGACGAGACCGCGCTCGAGCCCGTCGAAATCCGCCTGCGCCTGCCGGCCGGGCGACGCCGCGGCCTGGAAGGCGTCTCGGCCGTGCCGCTGATCTCGCGCGCCGGCACGGCGGTGCCGCTGGGCGCGCTCACCCGCGCCGCGCGCGTCGAGGAGGACGCCCCGTTGTACCGCAAGAACGGCCGGCCGGTCTCCTACGTCATCGCCGAGGCCGGCGGGCGCACGGAGAGCCCGGTGTACGCTTTGCTCGGCCTCAAGAAGAAGATCGACGCGCTCGCCAAGGAGTCGGGCCTCGAGTTGGAGACCTGGTACGCGAACCTGCCAGACGACCCGTCCAAGAACGCCCTGAAATGGGACGGCGAGTGGCAGATTACCTACGAAGTGTTCCGCGACATGGGCGCGGCCTTCGCCTTGGTGCTGCTGCTCATCTACGCGCTCGTGGTTTACTGGTTCGAGTCCTTTACCGTGCCCTTGGTCATCATGGCGCCTATCCCGCTGACCTTGGTGGGCATCCTGCCCGCGCATTGGGCGATGGGAGCCTTCTTCACCGCCACCTCGATGATCGGCTTCATCGCGGGCGCCGGTATCGTGGTGCGAAACTCCATCATCCTCGTGGACTTCATCGAGTTGCGCCGCCGCGAGGGCATGACTTTGCGCGACGCGGTCATCGACGCGGGCACGGTGCGCTTTCGCCCCATGCTGCTGACGGCGGCGGCGGTGGTGGCGGGCGCGGGCGTCATCCTCTTCGACCCCATTTTCCAGGGCCTGGCCGTGGCCCTGATGTCGGGCGAGGTGGCGTCCACCTTGCTCTCGCGCATGGCGGTGCCCGTCTTGTACTACATGCTCAAACGCCGGGAGGGAAAGTGAGCCTGCATCACCGCATCCGCGCCATCGCGGGAATTGTTGTCCTCGCCAGCCTCGCGCTCGCCCGCTGGGTGGACGCGCGGTTCCTGTGGCTGACGGCCTTCGTGGGCGTCAACCTTCTCCAATCTGCCTTCTCGCGCTGGTGCCTGATGGAGGACATTCTGCGTAGCACGGGACTCGATGGCCCGCCCGATTCCCTGCGGGATCCAACGAAACAGCACGCCAATCCCGATTCAAACGGGCCGAAGCGGCCATAACTATCGAAAGTCAGGCCGAGTTCATCTAACTATTCTTTCCAGGACGGTTCGCAGTTCCGCGACGACCTGCTCGAACGGCGGCACGGCCTTGACCTGCCTGCCGATGGAGGCCGCCCACGCCGCAGCGTTGCGGGCGAGGA
>CAZTZW010000530.1:0-2159 GCA_964618085.1 uncultured Elusimicrobia bacterium | reverse complement strand
CCGCATCTCCCTGGGCAAGAGCCGCAAGCTGCGCGCCTTCCAGAAGGACTCCTACATCTCGCTCGACTACGGCGGCGGCAGCCTCAAGGTCTACCGCAAGAAGGCCCCCGTCATCAAGAGCCTCAAGGACGTGGAGATGCTCACGCCCAAGCTCTCCGGCGCCGACCCGCTGCGCGCCGAGCACGCCCACTTCCTGGACTGCATCCGACACAACCGCAAGCCCTGGCCCTCCGGCGAGCGCGGCGTCGAGGCCCTCAAGCTCGCCCTCCAGATCTCCGAGGAGCTCGAGCGCTACGAACTCTCCGGCCACGCCGGCTCGCGCTCCCTCATCCCATCGTGGGCCCAGGACCTGGGCAAGATCGCCAAGACCGTGGGCAAGGACATCCTCCGAAGCTGATGCAGCTCCTCGTCATCGCCGGCGACCCCTCCGGGGACCTCCACGCGGCCAACCTCATCAAGGCGCTCAAGCGCCGGGACGGGGAGACCGTCGTCGCCGCCGTGGGCGGCCCGCTGTGCCGCGAGGTCGCCGACGAGTTCATCGAGGACCTCGCGTCGCGCGGGGTCACGGGCTTCTGGGAGCCCGCGCTCAAGATCGGCTTCCTGCTCCGGCTCGCCGCGCGGCTCAAGCGCTTCCTCCTCGAGCGCCGGCCCGACGCCGTGGTGTGCGTGGATTACTACGGCTTCAACCGGCGCGTGCTCTCCATCGCCAAGGCCGCGGGCGTGCCCGCCTACTACTTCGTCAGCCCCCAGGTCTGGGCCAGCCGTCCCGGGCGCGTGAAGGTGCTCAAGCGCCTCGTGCGCCGCATGCTGGTCATCTTCCCTTTCGAGGAAGAGCTCTACCGCGACGCGGGCGTGCCCGTGGAGTTCGTCGGGCACCCCCTGCTCGACATGATCCCCGAGCTCCGGCCCCATAAGGCCGACCCGGAGGCGCCGCGCATCGGCCTCCTGCCCGGCAGCCGCACGTCCGAGCTCCAGCGCCACCTCCAGCTCTTCTACGACGCCTTCGTCATCATGCGCCGGGAGCGTCCGGGCGCGAAGGGTTTCGTCTTCGCCTCCCCCAACCAGCCCGACAAGGCCTACGGCCGCCTCCCCGAGGGCGTCGAACTCGTGCGCGAGTCCGACTACGACGTGCGCAAGACCCTCGACCTCGCGGTGTGCTCCTCGGGAACGGCGACGCTGGAGAACGCCATCCTGGGAGTGCCTATGGTCGTGGTCTACAAACTCTCGTGGCCGACGTACGCCATCGCGCGCGCCATCGTGAAGGTCAAGCACATCGCCATGGCCAACCTCCTGGCTGGCCGCGAGGTCGTGCCGGAGCTCATCCAACGCGACGCCACGGTCGGCCGCATCGTCATCGAAGCGGCCCGCTTCCTCGACGACCGCGACCGCGCCGCCCGCGCCCGCGCCGAGCTGGCCCGCGTCCGCTCCAAGCTCGGCGAGCCCGGCGCCGCCGACCGCGCGGCCGCGTCCATCCTCGCCGACGTCAAGGCGGAGGTCGCGGCATGAGCGTCGGCCGGCGACTGCGCCGCTACGTCAAGCCGCACCTCGGCCGCTTCGCCTGGGCGGCGCTGGCCATGGCGCTCGTCTCGGCCTTCAACGGCGTCTCCGTCCTCATCCTCAAGCCCATCGTCGACCGCATCCTCATCGACAAGGACGCGCACATGCTGTGGCTGGCGGTCGCGGGCGTGCCGCTGCTCGTGGGAGTGAAGTCGGCCGTCTCCTACGTGCAGAACTACCTCATGAGCTGGATCGGCCAGCGCGTCTGCCAGCAGCTGCGCGAGGACCTCTTCCGCCACCTGCACGCCCTGCCCCTCGAGTACTACGCCGGCAGCCGCGGGTCCGACGTGCTCTCGCGCGTCACGAGCGACCTGACCTTGGTCCAGTCCGCCCTGACCACCTTGCCGGTCTACCTCGTCCGGGACAGCCTCACCGTGCTGTTCCTCACGGGCTCCCTCTTCTACCTCGATTGGCGCTTCGCGACGGTGGCCCTGCTGGGCTCGCCCCTCTCCTTGGCCGCGCTGTGGGTGCTCTCGCGCAAGATGCGCGAGGCCAGCCGCCAGTCTTCCATCGCGACCGAGCGCCTCCACCATCGCTTCCAAGAGAGCGTGCAGGGGATGCTCACGGTCAAGGCGTTCAACTATGAGGACGGCAATGACGAC
>CAZTZW010000529.1:0-2169 GCA_964618085.1 uncultured Elusimicrobia bacterium | reverse complement strand
CTGGCCTAAGGGCCTCCCGCTCCACGAGAAAAAGGGATACCGCACGGGCTTGCCCGTGGTCTGCGTCCCCCCGTCATCCGCTTGATCGCGGAATAGCCCAGACGGGGCGCGCATCGTTTTCGGGCTGACACACGCCCCCGGCACGCCGTCGGGGGCCTCTGTTTAAGGAGTATGGTCATGCGCACCGGCGTGATCGCGAAGAAAGTGGGGATGACCCGCCTGTTCCAGGAAGACGGCCGGCACGTGCCGGTCACCGTCCTGTCGCTCGACAATCTGCAGGTTGTCGCCCGCCGCGAGAGCGACCGGGACGGCTATACCGCCGTCCAGCTCGGCGCGGGTTCGGCCAAGGCCAAGAACTTGAGCAAGCCGCAGCGCGGCCATTTCGGCAAAGCCGAGGTCGAGCCCAAGGCGAAGGTCGTCGAATTCCGCGTCGCCGAGGATGCGCTGCTCGACGTCGGCACGGAGATCACCGCCGATCATTTCGTCGCCGGCCAGATGGTCGACGTCCAGGGCGTCACCAAGGGCCGCGGCTTCGCCGGCGCGATGAAGCGCCACGGCTTCGCCGGCCTCCCCGCGTCGCACGGCGCCTCCGACAAGCAGCGCTCGCCGGGCTCGCTGGCCTCCCGCCGCGCCCTCGGCCGCGTCGTTCCCGGCCAGCGCATGGCCGGCCACCACGGCGCCACCACCACCTCGACCATCAAGATCGAGGTCGTCCAGGTGGACGCCGAGAAGTCCCTGATCTACGTCATGGGCGCCGTCCCCGGCCCCCGCGGCGGCCTGGTCACGGTCTCCGAGACCTACATGAGCAAGAAGGTCCGCGCCGAGGCGAAGGCCCCGACGATCCGCAAGGACAAGATGGGTAACATCATCAAGGCCCCCGTCTCGCCGAAGGCGAAGAAGTAAGGAACGAAAATGGAAGCCAAGATCCTCGACGTCGAAGGCAAAGAAATCGGCAAGGCGGCCCTGCCGGAGACCGTGTTCGGCATCAAGCCGTCCAAGCGGTTCCTGCATGAGTTCGTCACCATCTACCTCGCCAACCAGCGCCGCTGGACGGCGAACACCAAGGGCCGGGGCGACATCTCCGGCGGCGGCAAGAAGCCTTGGAAGCAGAAGCACACGGGCCGCGCGCGCGCCGGTTCGACGCGCTCCATCCTGTGGCGCCACGGCGCCATCGCGTTCGGTCCCCGCGTGGGCCGCGGTTCCCGCCTCGACATGCCCCGCCAGAAGGCCAAGCTCGCGCTGGCCCAGGCGCTGTCGTCCCGCGCCGCCGACGGCGGGCTGGTCGTCGTCAAGGAGTTCTCCCTCAAGGAGCCCAAGACGAAGCTCGTCGCCTCCGCCCTCGAGAAGTTGGGCGCGACCGGCAAGGTCATGATCGTGCTCGACGCGGCCAACGCCGGCCTGGCCCGGGCCGCCCGCAATCTTCCCGAAGTCATCGTGCGCCTCGCCTCGGACATCAACGCTTACGAGGTGCTGCGCGCCAAGAAGCTCATCATCACCCAGCCCGCGCTCGAGAAGCTCGGCGCGCGCTGGAACTAGAGGACCCCATGACTCTCAATCTCCAAGGCGTCATCGTCCGGCCCCTCCTCACGGAGCGCGGCGCGCTCGAGCAGGAAAAGAACAACGCGTACACCTTCGAGGCCGCGCTCGGCGCGACCAAGACGGAGATCAAGGCCGCCGTGCAGACCCTTTTCAAGGTGGAAGTCGAGAAGGTCCGCACCATGATCGTTCCGGGCAAGTTCCGCCGCTTCGGCAAGGGCGGGGGTCTTCGCCCCGACTGGAAGAAGGCCATCGTGACCGTCGCCAAGGGCCAGAAGATCGACTTCACGCCCAAGGCGTCCTGAGGATAGACCATGCCGATCAAAACCTATAAGCCGTACACGCCGTCGCGCCGCGGGATGACCTCGGCGGACTTCTCCGAGATCACGTCCACGACTCCCGAGAAGAGCCTCGTCACCAAGCTCAACAAGAAGGCCGGCCGCAACAACACCGGCATGATCATGGTCCGCCACCAGGGCGGCGGCCACAAGCGCGCGTTCCGCGTCATCGACTTCAAGCGCAACAAGGTCGGCGTGCCGGCCAAGGTCGCGACCATCGAGTACGATCCCAACCGCACCGCCCGCATCTGCCTCGTCAACTACGCCGACGGCGAGAAGCGCTACATCCTCCACC
>CAZTZW010000528.1:0-2175 GCA_964618085.1 uncultured Elusimicrobia bacterium | reverse complement strand
TCGAGCTCGGAGAGGCGCACGGAGCCCGCGGGCCACGGCGTGCCGCGCTCGACGGCCTGGTGGAAGCGCCCCGCGTCGAGCTCGAAAAGGCGCAGGAACAATCCCGCGCGCGCGAGCGCCGACGAGGGCAGGCGCACGTCCGGCGCCCGCGCCAGCTCCTCCGGCGCGGCGCCCTTGCGGTGCGCGCTCTCGGCCTGCGCCAGGACGGGCGCGGCGTCGCGGTAGGCGCGGTCGAGCGCCTTGGAGAGAGCCGCGTCCTCGGCCGCGAGCTCGACGAGGACGCGCAGGGCCGACTGCCAAGCCGCCTGCTCGGCCTCGACGACGGGCAAGGGGAAGGCGAGCTCGGCGCGCGCGAGCGCGACGGCGTACTGGACCGCCGTCTCGGCCTCGGAGAGCTCCGGCAGGCGCTGCGCGTCGAAGACCAAGGTCGGCGCGTCTCCCCCGCGCGCGTCCACCGCGCCCGCCAGCCCCGAGCCGCGGGCCTCGCGCCGCGGCAGATGGCGCGTGGACGCCTCCAAACGGCGGAAGGTCGCGGAGCGCCGCATGGACTCGTCCAGGCGGCCGAAGCGCTCGCGCACGGCCTTGGAGACGCCGCCCTCCGGCGCCAGGGGAGCCGCGGCGAGCAGCGGCGCCAGCAGCAGCGTCGCGGCCGTCACGGGAAGAGGAACTGCTTCATGCAGTACACGCTGCCGCCGGACTTGATGAACTCCGAGGTGTCGGTCTCGACGACCTCCAGCCCGAGCGCGCGCATGTGCCCGACGGAGGCGCTGGCGCCCTTCTGGATAACGGCCGTGCGCGACTTGACGACCGCGGCGTTGCACGCCATCTTGCCGATGGCGTCGGCCTCGTTGGCCGTCACGACCACGGGGAATATCTTCAAGATGAGCTCCAGGCTCGCCGCGTCGAAGGCCGACGGATAGATGAGCACGGCCTCCGGGGTCAGCGGGCAGAAGCAGGTGTCGAGATGGTAGAAGCGCTCGTTGACGAGCTTGAGCAGCACGACCGGCGTCTTGAACGCCTCGGCGACCGGCTCGAAGACCTCGGGGTCGGAGCGGAAGCCGTAGCCGCCCCACAGCAGGCGCTTGCCCGGGTGCCACACGGCGTCGCCCGAACCCTCGAAGGTCGAGGGCCCGTCGCTCTTCAGCTTGATGACGCGGTAGCCGCGCGCGCGGTACCAGCTCTCGAAGGCCGCGACCTCGCGGCGGCGCGAGGCGTGGCGCATCGAGGAGAGCACCGCGACCTTCTCCCCGTCGGGGCGCGTCCCCGCCAGGGACTGATTGGCGCAGAACACCATGTCCTCGAGGCCGGGCGTCGGCTCGATGGTCTCCACGTCCATGCCCGCGGCGCGGAACGCCGCCGCCATGTCCTCCCACTGCCGCCGCGCCTTCTCCCGGTCCACGGCGCCGACCTGGCCGCTCATGTAGGGATTCTTGACCGACAGGATCTGGTAGTGGTCCGGCGGGCAGAGCAGGACGCCGGAAGGCTCGTCCATGGCCGGGCAGTTCTTCAGCGAGAAGCCCTTGAGCGACGTCACGTCGCGGTACACGTTCGAGCTCATTTAAAATTCTCCTCCACCAGCCGCCGGGCGTGCTCGTCGACCCCGCCCTCGCTCGCGCCGCGTCCCGCCGCGCCGGCCTTGACCCGGCCACGGCCCGCGGACTCCCACGACCACGCCGGGCGCACCTCGATGCCCAGCGGAGCCGTCCGGTGCACGACGGGGATGATGACGAGCGGGCGGCGGCGCGTGACGCGGGCGGCCAGCGCGCGGAACAGGCGCAGGCGGCGCGGCGTCTCGCGGCTCAGGTCGGCGTCGAGCTCGACCAGGAGTCCCGGACGGGCGTCGGACGGAACGCCGAGGACGTCGAGGACGCGCGCGGCCGTCTCGCGCGGCGGCTCGCCGGTCATCCCCGCGGCCGAGCCCATGACCCAGCCCTCGATGCGCCTCCAAGGACCGGCGGGCAGGTGCACGCCCGCCTCGCGCGCGAAGCGCTGGAAGCCCGGCTCGCGCTCGAGCCGCGCCAGCGCCTCGGCCGGGCTGACGGCGCCGCGCGCCGCGGCGCGCGCCTCGCGGGTCCACTCGCGCGCGCCGTACAGGACGCGCCCCGGGTCGGGCCCGCCGCCGCCGAGCACGATGCCCGCCGCGCCGCCGCCGCTGAGCAGGCGAAGCATGCGCCA
>CAZTZW010000527.1:0-2190 GCA_964618085.1 uncultured Elusimicrobia bacterium | reverse complement strand
TGTTGGCCTGCGCGCCGGAGTGTGGCTGGACGTTCGCGTGCTCGGCGCCGAAGAGCTTCTTGGCGCGCTCGATGGCGAGGGTCTCGGCCTTGTCGACGTGCTCGCACCCGCCGTAGTAGCGCTTGCCCGGGTAGCCCTCGGCGTACTTGTTCGTGAGGAGCGAGCCCTGCGCCTCCATCACGGCCTCGGACGTGTAGTTCTCCGAGGCGATGAGCTCGAGGTTGTCCGCCTGGCGGCGGGCCTCGTCGGCCATCGACGCGTAGAGTTCGGGGTCCTGCTCAGCGAGGGTTCGGTGCATGGGTCTCTCTCTTGATGATGGCCGTGACGGCCTCGTCTATCTGCGCGTCGGCGGCCTCGTAGGCGGCCTCGTCGCCGCCCCAGGGGTCTTCGACCGACGTGCCGGGCAGGCCCGCGTCCTCGCGCAGGAGGCGGACCTTGGCGGCGTGCTCGGGGAACCGGCGCTTCAGCGCCGAAAGGTGGCCCGCGTCGAGGGCGTAGACCACGTCGGCCTCGCGCATCATGGCGTCGGTCACCTGCCGCGCGCGGTGGCGCGAGAAGTCCGCGCCGCGGGCCTTCAGGAGCTTCGCGCTCCCGGAGGAGACGCCCATGCCCACCTCGGCCGCGACGCCGGCGGAGGACGCGGTCCAGGGCAGGCCCGCCTCCTTGGCGCGCGCGTTGAACAGATGCTCCGCCACGGGCGACCGGCAGATGTTGCCGGTGCACACGAAAAGGACGCGCTTGGCGGCGGCCTTCGTCATACCGCGGCGAGCCCCGCCTTGATCACGCGCGGCTTCTCGCCGGTGGCGTCGATGATGGAGGCCTCGCCCGTGGGAGCGGTCCCGCCGTCGATGAGGATGTCGGCCTCGGCGCCGATGCCGGAGGCGACGGACGCGAAATCCGTCAGCGGCGGCGTGCCGCTCTTGTTGGCCGAGGCGACGATCCACGGCACGCCCGAGGCGGCCATCATGGCGCGCGCGCCGGCGTGGGCGGGCACGCGGATGGCGACGGTGGGGTACTCCGGGAAGGTGAGCAGGCGGCCCTGCTGGGTGGGCTTGAGCAGGAGGTAGGCGGGGCCGGGCCACAGCTTCTTGGCGAGCTCCTCGGCCAGAGGCGTCCACTCCACCCACTTCTTCGCTTCCTCGACGGAGGCGACCATGACGGGCAGGGGCTTGAGGGTCGAGCGCTCCTTCATCTGCAGGAGGCGGCGCGTCGCGGCCTTGATGAGACCGGTGGAGCCCAGCGCGTAGGAGGACTCGGTCGGGAAGACGAGGACCTTGCAGCCCTTGGCGGCGGCGCCGGCCTTGGCGGCGTCGGCGGGGGAGATGCTCCCGTCGGCGGCGAGCTTGATGACGTCAGGCATGGGCGGGCTCCGGTGACGGATGGAGGAGGATGACGAACTCTCCCAGGAGTTCGGCGCGCTGCGACAGCGCCGTGCGGACGGAGAGGGTCGTGCCGCGCACCCACTCCTCGTGGACCTTGGTCAGTTCGCGGACGGCGACGCACTGCGCGGTCTCGCCGTAGGCGGCGATGGCGTCATCGAGGAACTCGACGACGCGGAAAGGGGATTCGTAGACGACGACGGTCTTGTCGAGGTCCTTCACGGCCTCCAACGCCTTGCGGCGCTTGGAAGCGGTGCGAGGCAGGAATCCCAGGAAGACGAAGGAATCGCCGGGAAGGCCGGAGCCCGCCACGGCGGTCGTCACCGCGCACGGGCCCGGAAGGCTGTTCACGGGGAGGCCTTCGCGGCGGCACGCCGCCACGACTTTCCGGCCGGGGTCGGAGATGCCGGGCGCGCCGCCGTCCGACACCAGGGAAACGGCCTGGCCGCGGCGGACGCGCTCCAGGAGCTTCTCGACGGAACGGTCGTCGTTCTCGTCGTATCTCTCGAGGGGCGCCGTCAGGCCGAAGTGGGACATCAGGTTGCGCGTGCGGCGCGTGTCCTCGCAGAACACGACGGCCGACTCCTTCAGGGCCCTCAGGCCGCGCGGCGGCATGTCCTCGAGGTTGCCCAGCGGGGTGGGGACCACGTAGAGCACTAGTGGCCGGCTCCCGAGGTCTCGTGCCGCCACTCGGAGGCCTCGATGCGCATGAACACCTCGACGACCTTCGGGTCGAACTGGGTGCCGGCGTGCTTCTTGAGCTCGCCGATGGCGATGTCGCGGCCCAGGGCCTTGCGGTAGGGGCGGTCGG
>CAZTZW010000526.1:0-2190 GCA_964618085.1 uncultured Elusimicrobia bacterium | reverse complement strand
CCTTCGACCCAGCCGCGAAGGCGCCGGACCGGCTACACTGCCGACATGATGATTTTCAAGCGCTCGCTCGTCTCGGCCCTGCTCCTCTCCCTCTCCGCCGTCGTCTCCGCCGGGGGCGTCATCTCCCCGGTGGACTTCGACGGCATCCGCCCGCTCACGGGCTTCGAGCAGATAAAGTTCAAGACGGACGACAGCGGCCGCGCGAACCTGCCCCGGACGCCCCCGAACCTCACCCGCGACCACATCAACCGCATCGCCCGGACCATGAGCGGCGCCACCGGCGGCCAGCAGGCCCCGCGCGAGCTCACCCACCGGATCGCAAACATCTTGGCCAGGACCGACATGACCTCCAGCACGCCCGTCACCCGCCAGGAATGGGATGCCCGCATCGCCGCCTTCGAGCGCGATTATAAGGCCATGCCCCCCGCGGCCAACGCCGAGGACCTCGAGAAGGGCATCGACAAGCTCATCGCGAACCTGGTCAAGGCGCCCAACGACCCCCACACCCAGTACTTCGACCGCCGCCAGTGGCAGCAGCTCATCGAGGCCCAGCGCAACGCCGGTTTCGTCGGCATCGGCGCGCACGTCGAGGTCGACCCCGCGGGCGTGAAGATCGCCCGCCCCATCCCCCAATCCCCCACCGCCACCGCGGTCCTCACCCAGGGCGGTCGCCAGGTCGCCACGGGCATCAAGAAGGGCGACATCATCGTCGCCATCGACCGCGTCCCCGCCGCCGGCATGGCCATCGACGAAGCCGTCAAGCGCCTGCGCGGCGTCCCCGGCACCACGGTGCAGCTGCGCATCCTGCGCGACGGCCAGCAGTACGACGCGGCCGTCACCCGCGCCCACGTCAACTCCCCGAACTCCTTCGCGCGGCTCGCCGCCCCCGGCGTCGGCTACGTCTACTTCGCCGGCTTCCGAGACAACACCGACACCGAAGTCTTCGCTCACATCGACCGCCTCAAGTCCCAGGGCGCGCGCAAGCTCGTCCTCGATGTCCGCGGCAACCCCGGCGGAAGCTTGAAGGTCGTGCAGTCCATCGCCTCCGAGTTCCTGCGCGACAACCAGCAGATCACCACGACCCGCACCCAGGGCATCATCATCCAGAACGTCACCGTCGACGGCGACGGCCGCTACAAGGACATGCCCGTGGCCGTGCTCATCGACTCCGCCTCGGCCTCGGCCAGCGAGATCCTCGCCGCCGTCCTTCAGGACCACGCCCGCGGCAAGGTCGTGGGCTGGCAGAGCTACGGCAAGGGCACCTTCCAGTCCGTCATCCCCACCGAGATCCCCATCGAGGTCGGTGGAATCATCCTCGGCCGCGAGCAGGACGGCACCGGCGTGAAGGTCACGGGCGGCGGCTGGTTCTCGCCGCGCGGCACGAGCATCGACGGCCGTCACGACGCGACGGGCCGCAACATCCCGGGAACGGGCGGCGTGGTCCCCGACATCATGGTGAACGTCTCCGCCGCGGAGCAGGAAGCCGTGATGGAAGGCATCACCGAGCAGCTGTACGGCTCGGGCTCGGCGGCGGCGTACGACCCGGTGCTGGGCGCCGCGGTCCAGCAGCTCTCGACCGTCCGCTAGACCCTAAGCCTTCAGGCTGCGGTTGATGGCGGCGTCGAGGTCGGCCGTGAGGTCCTTCACGTCCTCGATGCCGACCGAGAGCCGGATGAGGCCGTCGGCGAGGCCCGCCTTCAGGCGCTCCTCGCGCGGGATGCTGCCGTGGGTCATGGACGCGGGGTGCCCGATGAGGGACTCCACCCCGCCCAGGCTCTCGGCCAGCGAGAACACCTTGCAGGAGGAGATCATCCTCTTCGCGCGCTCCAGGTCGCCCTTCAGCTCGAAGGAGATCATCCCGCCGAAGCCGCTCATCTGAGCCTTCGCCAGCTCGTGACCGGGATGGGTCGGCAAGCCCGGATAGATCACTTTAGCGACCTCGGGGTGGGCCAGCAGGTGCTTGGCGACCGCCATGGCGTTGGCGCAGTGGCGCTCCACGCGCAACGGCAAGGTCTTGGTGCCGCGCAGGAGCAGGAAGCAGTCCAGGGGCCCGGGCACGGCGCCCACGGCGTTCTGGAGGAACTTGTACTCCTTGTAGAGGGCCTCGTCCGAGGTGAGGATGGCGCCGCCCACCACGTCGGAGTGACCGTTGATGTATTTTGTTAAAGCCATCACCGACACATCAACACC
>CAZTZW010000525.1:0-2194 GCA_964618085.1 uncultured Elusimicrobia bacterium | reverse complement strand
GAGGGCGGCCGACGTGGTCTCCAAATCGCGCATCTCGCCGATGAGGATGACGTCGGGGTCCTGGCGCATGGCCATCTTAAGGCCCTCGGCGTAGGTCTGCGTGTCCTCGCCGATCTCGCGCTGGGAGACGACCGCCTTCTTGTCCTTGTGGACGAACTCGATGGGGTCCTCGATGGTGAGGATGTGCTCGGCGCGCGTCTCGTTGACGTAGTCGATCATCGCCGCGAGCGTGGAGGACTTGCCGGCGCCGGTGATGCCGGTGACGAGCACCAGGCCGCGGCCGTTGTCGGCGATCTTCTTGAGCGTGGCGACGGGGAGCTTCAGGTCCTGCAGGCTCGGGATGGTCGTCGAGATGAAGCGGACGGCCAGGCACAGGCGCTGGCGCTGGCGGTAGGCGTTGACGCGGAAGCGCGCCACGTCGCCGGCCTGGAACGAGAAGTCGCACTCGCCGCGCTCCTCGTACTGCTTCTTGGCGCGCGGCGTGACGATCTGCATGAGCATCGCCTCGACCTCGGCCTGCGGGATGGGGTCGGGGGCGGCGACGACGAGGTCGCCGTCGATGCGCAGGAAGGCGGGACCGCCGGCGCGCACGTGCAGGTCGGAGGCGCGCTTGTTGACGAGGGTCTGGAGAAGGTCCTGGAGGGTCACCTGAGTTTCCTCACTTTGAGCCGGAGATAGGCGGGCTTGGTCCAGCGGTCGGAATCGTTCTGTCCCTGGACGAGGGACGCGTCGGAAGGCGGCTCGGAGGAAAGCAGGGAAGCGCGGGGCGCGCCGGGCGCCGCGGTCCCGGGGCGCAGGCCGGCGCGGTGCAGGCCGCGGCCGCGGCGCGACGGGAAGCCGGTGGCGATGACGGTCACGCGCAGAGCGTCGCCGAGGGACTCGTCGAAGACGTTCCCCATCTTAAGATTGACCTCGGGGCTGGCCGTGCCCTGGATGGTCGCCATGATCTCCTCGACCTCGGCGGCCTTGAGCGTGGACTTGCGGCCCGCGATGTTGACGATGAGGCCGCGGGCGCCGTCGATGACCACGTTCTCGAGCAGGGGCGACTGCATGGCCTCGCGCGCGGCCGACAGCGCGCGGCCGGGGCCGGCGGCCTCGCCGATGCCGATGAGCGCCTCGCCCGCGTCCTTCATGACCGCGCGCAGGTCGTTCATGTCGAGGTTGATCATGCCGGGGACGGTGATGAGGTCGGAGATGGACTGGACCGACTTGCGCAGGACGTCGTCGGCCACGCGGAAGGCCTCGTCCTGGGCCGTGTCCTGGTCGATGACGTCGAACAGGCGTTGATTGGGGATGACGAGCAGGGTGTCGCAGCTCTGCCGCATCTCCTGGATGCCCTGCTCGGCGATGGACGCGCGGCGCAGGCCCTCGAAGTCGAAGGGACGGGTCACGACGCCGACGGTGAGCGCGCCCTCCTCCTTGGCGAGGCGGCCGATGACGGGGCCGCCGCCGGTGCCGGTGCCGCCGCCCATGCCGGTGGTCACGAAGACCAGGTCGGCGCCGCGCAGGACCTCGCGCAGGGATTCCTCGCTCTCGAGCGCGGCTTCGCGGCCCTTGCCCGGGTCGCCGCCCACGCCGAGGCCCTTGGACTTGCTCTCGCCGAGCTGCACGCACACGTGCGCCTGGCACTTGTTGAGGACCTGCGCGTCGGAGTTGGCCGCCACGAGCTCGACGCCGTCCAAGCCCGCCTCGACCATGCGGTTGATGGCGTTGCAGCCGCCCCCGCCCACGCCGAGCACCTTGATGACGGCCCGCTTCTCTTCGCGGTCCTCCGACAGGATGACTCGCACTAGAACAGCTCCTGGAGCGTGGCCTGGAGCTTGCGCATCCAGGCGGGCTTCTTGCGGCTCACCGCGCGGGTGTCGACGCCGCCCCAGCGCGGGGTCTGGGAATAGAGCAGGAGGCCCAGCGCCGTCGAGTAGACGGGCGAGAGCCACTTCTCGTCGGACTGCACCTGGTCGGGGTGCGCCAGGCCCACGCGCACGGGCAGGCCCATGATCTGCTGGGCGGCCTGCGCGGTGCCGCGCATCTGGGAGCCGCCGCCGGTGAGGATGGCGCCGCCCGGCGCCACGATGTCGGCGTAGGAGGAGTTCTGGAGGTCTTCGGCGATGATGGAGAAGATCTCCTCGACGCGCGGGAGGATGATGCCCATCATGGTGCTCGTCTTCACGCGCAGGGGCGTGCGGCCGTCGAT
>CAZTZW010000524.1:0-2196 GCA_964618085.1 uncultured Elusimicrobia bacterium | reverse complement strand
TACTCGGGCTGCACGATGGGCGAGTACTTCCGCGACCGCGGCCAGGACGCGCTGATCATCTACGACGACCTGTCCAAGCAGGCCGTCGCCTACCGCCAGGTCTCGCTGCTGCTGCGCCGCCCGCCGGGCCGCGAAGCCTACCCCGGCGACGTGTTCTACCTCCACAGCCGCCTGCTGGAGCGCGCTTGTAAGCTGTCGAAGGAGAACGGCGGGGGCTCGCTCACCGCGCTGCCCGTCATCGAGACCCAGGCCAACGACGTCTCGGCCTTCATCCCGACGAACGTCATCTCCATCACCGACGGCCAGATCTACCTCGAGTCGAACCTGTTCTACTCGGGCATCCGCCCCGCCGTCAACGTCGGCCTCTCCGTGTCGCGCGTCGGCGGCGCGGCGCAGACCAAGATGATGAAGCAGGTCGCCGGCCGCCTGCGCCTGGACATGGCGCAGTTCAACGCGCTCGCCGCATTCGCGCAGTTCGGCTCCGAGCTCGACGCCGCGTCGCAGAAGCAGCTCGGCCGCGGCGAGCGCCTCATCGAGGTCCTCAAGCAGGACCAGTTCAAGCCGCTCGCCGTCGAGCGGCAGGTGCTGGCCATCTTCGCGGGCACCAACGGCTTCATCGACGACGTCCCGGTCAAGGACGTCCGCCGCTTCGAGGCGGAACTGTACGCCTTCGCCGACGCGCGCCACTCCGCGACGATGAAGGACCTGGCGGCCAAGAAGGCCATCAGCGACGACCTGAAGGCCAAGCTCGAGGCCCTCATCAAGGAATTCAAGGCCACGTTCAAGTGACCCGTACCCTGACCCTCGCCGTCCTGCTCGCCGTGTCCGCCCCCGTCCACGGGGCGGCCCCGGCGTCCGCCCCCGGGGCGGCTCCGCAGGCGGCGTCGGGCGCGGGGATGGTGAGCCTTTCCCTCGTCGACGCGCTCACCGCCATCGAGATGCCGCAGATCATGGGGCTCTTCGCCTTCATCGCCGAGCAGGACGCTCCTTTCGCGTTCGCGGACCTCTCGGCCCGAGACCCCAAGGTGCTCAAGAAGTACCTGGGCAAGCTCAAGTCCGACAAGAAGGTCGCCGGCGGCCTCACGGCCTGGGACCACGGGGTGTGCGCCACTCTCGTGAACCTGTACTCCTCGCCCATCAGCTCCACGCTCAAGCGGCCCGACGCGAAGCAGTTGTCGGCCATCAACGAGTGCGTGCTCGCGCCCGTCGTCACCTTGGCCGAGGTCGTCGAGCGGAGGAAGGCCTGATGCGCGCCCTGGTCACCGGCGGCGCGGGCTTCGTCGGCTCCAACCTCTGCTGGGCCCTCCAGGCCAAGGGCTGGGACGTCGTCGCTCTCGACGACATGTCCAACGCCTCCTGGGAGAACCTGCGCGGCTTCTCCGGCGACGTGGTCACCGCCGACGTGTGCGACGTGGCCGAGTGGGCTCCTCGCGTCGGCAAGGTGGACGCCGTGTTCCATCAGGCCGCCATCTCCGACACGACCGTCATGGACCAGCGCCTCATGATGCGCGTCAACGTCGAGGCCTTCCGCGACCTGCTCGCCTGGGCCAAGACGGCCAAGGTCAAGAAGGTCGTGTACGCCTCCTCCGCGGGCACTTACGGCGACGCGCCCGTGCCGCAGCGCGAGGACGCGGCGCCGCGGCCGATGAACGTCTACGGCCACTCCAAGTCCGTGATGGAGACCGTCGCCGCCCGGGCGAAGGGCGTCAAGGCCGTCGGCCTGCGCTACTTCAACGTCTTCGGCCCGCGCGAGGCGCACAAGAACAAGGCCGCGAGCATGATCTGGCAGCTCTCGCTGCAGATGAAGGCCGGCCGCCGCCCGCGCATCTTCGAGTTCGGCCAGCAGTACCGCGACTTCATCTACGTCAAGGACGTGGTGGACGCCAACCTCAAGGCCTTCGAGAAGGCCGCCCCCGGCGTGTACAACGTGTGCACCGGGCGCAAGACCGATTTCAACGGCATCGTGGCCGCGCTCAACGCGACGCTCGGCACGAGCCTGCAGCCGGAGTACTTCAAGAACCCGTACTCCTTCTATCAGAACGAGACGCTCGGCGACCCCGCGAAAGCGCAGAAGGCCTTCGGCTTCCGCGCGCAGTGGACCGTCGAGCGCGCGATCCCGGATTACATCGGCGGACGAAAAGTCGCCGTCGGAGTCTGACCCATGGCTTCCCTCAGAGAACTTCGCAGCAAGATCAA
>CAZTZW010000523.1:0-2198 GCA_964618085.1 uncultured Elusimicrobia bacterium | reverse complement strand
CATCGACAGGATGCCGGCCTTGTTGTGGCGCAGCTTGGGGCTGAACTCGTCGAGGATGGTCCATCCGGGGCCGCCGCGGCCGGTGCCCGTCGGGTCGCCGGTCTGCACCATGAAGCCGGGGATGACGCGGTGGAAGAGCACCCCGTCGTAGTAGCCCTTCTCCACGAGCTTGACGAAATTGGCGACCGTGTCGGGCGCTTCCTTGGGGAAGAGCTCGACGGCGACCTTGCCCAAAGTGGTGTTTATCTCGACGACGGGGTTGTCGGTCTTATAGGCCATATCAGCTCCTCTTGAAGCAGCGCCGGCAGCGCGCCTCATATTTGTCGGACGCGCCGACTTCGACGACTTTCTTGCCGCCGCTCAGCCGCTGGGAGCGGTTGGCGGGGTTGCCGCACACCATGCAGATGGCGAGGTTCTTGGTGACGAACTCGGACACGGCCATGATGCGCGCCGTCACCGAGAAAGGCTCGCCGCGGAAATCCTGGTCGAGCCCCGCCACGATGACGCGGCGGCCCTGGTCGGCCAGCTTCTCGCACACGGCGACGATGCCCTCGTCGAAGAACTGCACCTCGTCGATGCCCACCACCTGCGTGTCGGGCGAGATCTTCTCGAAGATGTCGGCGGCCTTGGCCACGGCGATGGACGCCGTCTTGTTGAGATCGTGCGAGACGATGTGGTCCTTGGCGTAGCGCACGTCCAGGGCGGAGTTGAACACCTGGACCTTCTGGCGGGCGATCTGAGCCAGGCGCAGGCGGCGGATGAGCTCCTGGGTCTTGCCGGAGAACATCGAGCCGACGACGGCCTCGATCCAGCCGCCGCCGCTATGACCCCAGGTGGCGGGGATGAGAGGGGCCGGGCGCTTCTTCATCGCGCGGCGTACTGCTTCTGATAGTACGTCCGGTACCCGCCGTCCACCTTCAGGGGGCGCCACCACTGCTCGTGCGTCTGGTACCACTTGATGGTCTCCTTGAGGCCGGTCTCGAAATCGTAAGCGTGCTTGAAGCCCAGCTTCTTGAGCTTGCGGCAGTCCAAGGCGTAGCGGCGGTCGTGGCCCTTGCGGTCCTCGACGCGCTTCACGAGGTCCTTCCCCTTCTTCATGAGCTTGAGGACGCGGTCGATGAGCTCGCGGTTCTCGCAGGTGTAGGAGCCGCCGATGTTGTACGTCTCGCCCAAGCCGCCCTTCTCCAGGCACAGCAGGATGGCCCGCGCGTGGTCGGTCACGTGCAGCCAGTCGCGGACCTGCCTGCCGTCGCCGTACATGGGGTAGGGCTTGTCCTCCATGAAGTTGGTGACCATGAGGGGCAGCGCCTTCTCGGGGTACTGGAAAGGGCCATAGTTGTTCGACGCCCGGGTCGTGATGACCGGCGCCTTGTGCGTGACGAAGTAGGAGCGCACGAGCAGGTCGGAGGCGGCCTTCGACGCGGCGTAGGGGCTGTTGGGCTCCAGGAGGTCGCCCTCTTTCGAGAGGCCCTTGGGGATGGAGCCGTACACCTCGTCGGTGGAGACGTGGAGGAAGCGGTCCACGCCCTGGCGCAGCGCCGCGTCGAGCAGGACCTGGGTCCCGAGGATGTTGGTGCGCAGGAAGGCGCCGGCGTCGAGGATGGAGCGGTCCACGTGGGTCTCGGCGGCGAAGTGGACCACGCGCGAGCAGCCCGCCATGGCCTTCTCCACGGCCTCGGGGTCGCAGATGTCGGCGCGCACCCAGCGGTAGCGGGGGTTGCGCGCGACCTCGGTGAGATTGGCGGGGTTCCCCGCGTAAGTGCGCTTGTCGAGGTTGACGATGGACCAGGACGGGCGCGCGGTGAGCAGGTGGCGGATGAAATTGGAGCCGATGAAGCCGAGTCCGCCGGTGACGAGGATCTTCACGAGTTCTTCTCCACGGTCCATCTCCAGGTGTCCCGAAGGCCTTCCTCGAAGCCCATCACGGGCTTGTAGCCCAGCAGGCGCTTGGCCTTGGCGTTCTCGGCGTACGTCTTGCGCACGTCGCCGCCGCGCCGCGGGTGGTGGCGCCGCGGGAGGCGGCGTCCGGCGATCTTCTCGAGCACGGCGATCATATCGAGCAAAGAGTAGGTGCGGCGGTTGGCGATGTTGATGACCTCGCCGGAGACCTTCGACGCCGGGGCCTTGGCCGCGAGCAGGTTGGCGCGCACCACGTTCGAGACGTGGGTGAAGTCGCGGGACTGCTTCCCGTCCCAATG
>CAZTZW010000522.1:0-2199 GCA_964618085.1 uncultured Elusimicrobia bacterium | reverse complement strand
CGGCGGCATAGAGAATGTTGCCGGGCCGGGCATCGCCCCACAGCAGTACGTCGGCCGCCGCGCCCCCCTGCTTCTCGGGCGACGGCGGCTCCATGGCCGAGAGCAGGGTCTCCACGCGCGCCTCCGACGCCGCGCTGCCCGGCGCGGCGGCGAACTCGGCCAGCGCCGCGGCGCGCAGGGGGCTGTAGGGATGGCTCGACAGCCAGTCCTCGGAGGCCTCCGCGCTGGCGGTCAGGCCCGTGAGGTCGCGCATCTGCGCCTTGAGCTCCTCCATATCGAGGCGCACGTGCGGCTCGCCCAGACCGCAGGTGAGCTTGAGCAGGGCCGCGGCGGGGTCAGGCAGGCTGCGGCAGCACAGGAAGCCCACGCGGTCGCAGGACAGCTCGGCGCGCCGGCTCCAGGACATCAGCGCCAGCGCCTGCGCGTCGGTGAACGTCTTCTCGCGCCGCAGGAGCGCGGAGGCGGGCAGGTCGTGATGCTTGAAGGCCGCGTGCCCGAGCTCGTGGCCCGCCACGAACAGGAGCTCGCCGGGGGTCATGCGCTCGATGATGCGGCTGGTGAACAGGAGGTAGACGCGGCCGTCGCCGGCGTCCATGCAGGAGGCGTTGAGCCGCGAGTCGTCGTGCACGTAGGCTTCCACCGAGCGACCGTCGAGGCCGGCCATCGTCTGGGCCTTCTTCAGGAGCGCGGAGAAATCCGGCATCAGCTTGTCCGTCACCCGCAGGGAATCGGAGAGCAGGCGGCGGCGCGTGACGTCGCCGGCCAAGGTCGCGCGCGCGTCGGCGCAGGCCTTGCTCACCACGGCGTCGTCCAGCAGCGCCGCCATGGCCCGTCGCTCGGAGCCGAGACGGATGGCGTCCACGCCGGCGACGGCCGCCGTGAGGCTCATATCAACGGTAGTAGCCGTCGCGGTTGTACAGGAAGTACGCGTCGAAGGGCTGGAGCTGGGGCAGGCGCACGTAGCGCTCGCCCTTGGACGCCTGCTCCTCGGCTAGGCCGAAGGCCAGCTTGGCCTTCTCCTCCTTCTTGTCTTCCGGCTCCTTGAGGAAGCCGGTCTCGCGGATGTGGTGGACGACGTGATCCACCCAGTTGAGCCGGACGGCCCCGTCGGCGAACTCTTCCCAGTCGCCGTCCACGTTGTGCTCGTACATCTGCTTGGTGAACTTGTCGAGCGAGACGCCCATCTTCTTGGCCACGGGCTCGCGCAGGCGGCGGTCCCAGTCGTGCAGGACGTCGAGCTGCTGCTTCTGCTGGGTGGGGTTGCCGGCCAGGATGCTCCAGATCTGGTGGTGCAGGATGATGGCGTTGGGGTAGGCGTAGGAGCGGTCGGCCATCGTCGCGATGACCGCGGCCATGCTCGCCGCGTAGGACTTCACGACCACGTGCACCGGCGCCTTGGACCCCTTCATCGCCTTGAGGATGCGGTAGCCCTCCATCACCGAGCCGCCGGGGCTGCGGCCGATGACGATGAAGATGGGCAGCTCCGTGGACTTGTTGTTCCAGTAGTCGATGCGCTCGGTCACGTAGTCCGCCGCGCCGTAGACGATGGGGCCGTCGAGGGCGATGCGGCGGTCGGTGACGGTGAGCACCCCGTCCTTGAAGGGCTCCTTGAGATACTCAGGCTCGCGGTTGGCCTGCGACTGCCACTTCTCCTTCTTGTCGCGCAGGTCCAGGTCCGTTTTCAAGCCCACGGTCTTGCTCTCGGCGAGCTCGGTCTCGGCGCGCAGCTTGCGGCTCGCGAAGTCCAGCTCCCGCATGACGACGTCCATCTTCAGCTTCTCGGCGTCGGCCTTGACCTGCTCGGCGGCGAGCTTCTCTCGGGCGATCTCGTTGGCCAGGCGCAGTCCGTCGCGCTGGCGCGTGAGCGCGAGGATCTCCTTCTTGTTCTTCTCGCTGTCCAGGCTGGCCTCGAGCTGCAGCCGCTTGAGCTCGGCCTCCAGGTTCACCAGCTCCAGCTTCTGCTTCTCATAGAGCAGGTTGTAGCGCGCGACCACGTCTTCGCGCTCGTCGTTGAGCGGGCGCAGGCGCGCCATCGTCTTCTGCTGCTCGATCTGGTTGGTCGCCGTGAGCTTGTCGAGCTGCTGGCGCTCCTCGGACTGGCCGCCGGGCATGGGCGCCGGGGTCGTGATGGCGGAGGCGGAAGGTCCCGAGAACGCTGGCGCGGGCGCCGCGGGGGCGGCGGGAGCGGAGGGCGCCGCG
>CAZTZW010000521.1:0-2204 GCA_964618085.1 uncultured Elusimicrobia bacterium | reverse complement strand
GGCGCAGGTGGACCGCTTCATGCTCAAGGTGCGCATGGGCTATCCCAGCAAGGCCGACGAGAAGGGAATCCTCGAGCGCATGTCGGGCGCCGCGGCGCCCGCGCCCAAGAAGATCGCCGGGCTCGACCAGCTCAAGCGGGCCCGGCAGGTCGCCGCGTCCCTGTACCTCGACGAGAAGGTGAAGGACTACATCGTCGACCTCGTGTTCGCCACGCGCCAGCCCTCGGCGCACAAGCTGGCCAGCCACGAGAAGCTCATCGCCTACGGCGCCAGCCCGCGCGCCACCATCGCCTTGGCCAAGGCGGCCAAGGCGTACGCGTTCCTCAATGGGCGCGGCTACGTCACGCCCGAGGACGTGAAATCCATCGGGCCGGACGTCCTGCGGCACCGCGTCATCGTGACGTACGAGGCGGAAGCGGAGAACATCGACAGCGACGCGGTCGTACGCGCCGTGTTCGAGGCCGTCGACGTCCCCTGACCGAGAGTCCGATGCTCACGTCGAAGGACATCCTCGCCCAGGTCCGGCGTCTGGAGATCGTCACCGGCAAGCTCGTCTCCGAGAGCTTCGCCGGCGACTACTCCAGCGTGTTCAAGGGCCGCGGCATGGAGTTCAACGACGTGCGCGAGTACGCGGAGGGAGACGACCCGCGCGACATCGACCGCAACGTCAGCGCGCGCACCGGCAAGCCCTTCATCCGCCGCTACGTGGAGGAGCGCGAGCTCACCGTGATGGTCGCCGTCGACCTCTCCGGCTCGCAGGGCTTCGGCACGGCCGAGCGCCTGAAGAAGGAGGCCGCGGTCGAGGCGGCGGCCCTGCTCGCCTTCTCCGCCCTCGCCAACAACGACAAGGTGGGGCTGGCCCTCTTCACGGACAAGGTGGAGCTGTTCGTCCCCGCGAAGAAAGGGCGGCGGCACGTGCTGTCCATCGTGCGCGACGTGCTGGCGTACGAGCCTTCCGGGCGCGGCACGGCCATCGGGCCGTGCCTGGAGAAGCTCGCGCGCATGCTCAAGCGCCGCTGCGTCCTGCTCGTGGTCTCGGACTTCCGCGACGAGGGGTTCGACAAGGCCCTCAAGCTCGCCGCGCTCAAGCATGACGTGGTCCCCGTCGTCGTCGAGGACCCCGCCGAGACCGCCCTGCCCGAGGTCGCCGCCGTCATCGAGACGGCCGACCCCGAGAGCGGCGCGGTCCGCCTGCTCGACGCGCCGGCCGCCTCCGCGCTCGCCGTGGAGGAACGCCACCGCCGCCGCCTCCTCGCGCACGCCTTCCGCGTCGCGGGCCTGGACGCGGTGACCGTGTCCACGGACCGCCCCACGGTGGAGCCGCTCATCGCCTTCTTCCGGCGGCGCGCCAAGAGGAGGAGCCGGTGAGCGCCCTCTTGCTCCTGGCGGCGTCCCTGGCCTCGGCGGCCGCCCCGGTGAAGGCCGTCGTCGGCGAGGAGACCGTCCTCGTGATGGACGCGCTGCCGCAGGGCACCAGCGACTTCGTCGTGGTGAAGGCCCAGGCCCAGGACGGCAAGCAGGCCGTCACCCTCCTGCCGCTGACGCCCGGCAAGATCGATTTCCACGGCGTCGCCTTCGACGTCGCCGAGCCCACGCTGCCCGACGACGCGGAGATCTCCGACATCAAGGGCCTCGCGAAGGCGCGCCCCGCGCTGTGGCCGTGGCTCCTGCTCGCCGCGCTGGCCGCCGCCGCCTGGTACGCGCGCCGCGAGTGGCTGCGCCGCAGGAAGCCGGAAGGACCCGCCGCCCCGGCCGAGCCCGTCCTGCCGCTCGAGTTCCGCGTCGAGCGCGACCTGGCGGCCCTCGAGGCCTCCGGCCTCTGGGAGAAGGGGGAGCACGCGGCCTACTACCTGCGCCTCACCGAGATACTGCGCGCCTACCTCGAGGAGCGCTGGGGAGTGCCCGCCACGGCCATGACCTCGGGCGAGGTCACGCGCCTGATGCGCGACCGCGCCTCTCTCGACCTGGCCGCGACGACGCGCGAGCTGCTCGAGCGCTCCGACCTGGTCAAGTTCGCGCGGCAGAAAGCCTCGCCCACCGACGGCCCGCGCGACCTGGCGAAGGTCCGCGACCTCGTCTTCAAGACCGCCGTGCGCGACGAGGCCGCCGCCGCGGGGAGGCCCGCGTGAGGCTCGCCTCGCCCTGGTGGCTGCTCCTGCTCCTGCCCGCGGCCGCCGCCGCGTGGCGCGCGCTCTCCGGGCGCG
>CAZTZW010000520.1:0-2205 GCA_964618085.1 uncultured Elusimicrobia bacterium | reverse complement strand
CGCGGCCGCGCTCGACGGCCTGTACACGGGCGGCAAGGCGCGGGCCGACGACGCGGGCGTCGCCCCCCGCGCCGCCGGCGCCCCCGCCTCCATGGCCGCGCAGGTCGAGGCCTGGCTCGGGCCCGTCCCGGCCGGCCGCCCCGATTCTCCCCAGGTCCGCGCGCACGTCGGCGAGCTCAAGCACGTGCTGGGCGACGCCGGCCTGCCGGGGAAGACGATGGCCTGGCCGGTGACCTTCGGCAAGGGCGCGGACCTGGTCAAAGCGCGCGGCACGGGCCTGGAAGGCTTCCTGTACAGCAAGCTCGAGCATGAGAAGACGCGCCCCGACGCGACCCCGCTCATCGGCGACTACTTCCGCCACGTGAACGTCCTCCTCTCCGCGGCTCCGTGGGCGCGCGGCCTGCGCGACCGGCTCGACGCCCTGGGCCGCTCCTCCCTCTCCATCGCCGAGAAGAACGCGCGCCTCAACGAGGCCCTCGTCGCCGCCGTGGGCGCCATGCAGGCCCGTCTGCGCGGGCTGGACCCCTCCTTGGCGGGACGCCGCAACGCGACGTACACCGTGCTGGCCCGCGGCTACAACCGCCTCCAGCCCGGCAAGGACTTCTTCGCCTCCTTCGACGCCGCCGAGTTCGCGCGCATCAAGAAGACCGGCGCCAACGAGATCTGGCTCATGGACGTCTTCGAGATCGGCGAGGTCAACCGCTGGGGCAGCGGCGGCGGCTCGGCCTACTCGCTGAAGGCCTACCGCGCCAAGAAGGAGCTGGGCGGCGACGCGGGCCTGAAGGCCTTCGTGAAGCGCGCCCACGCGGCCGGACTCAAGGTCAAGCTCGACTTCGTGCCCAACCACACCTCCCTCGACAGCGACCGCCTGCTGGCGCACCCCGAGGACTTCCTCCACGTCGTGCCGCCCCAGCACCTGACCGACGCGCAGATCATGGCGCAGGTGCCGCGCGAGGACAACGCGCACAAGTCCCCCCTGTACCGCCTCGTGCGCGTCGACGACGGGCGGCGCATCCTGGTCCACCACCCGAGAACCGACCTGGGCGCGGTGACCTGGGTGGACATGGCCCAGGTGGACTTCTCCCGCCGCCAGGCCCGCGAGCGCCTGGCCGCCGACCTGGCCCGCCTCATCCGCGACTTCGGCGTCGACTCGGTGCGCCGCGACATGGCCTACGAGATGCTCTCCTCCCGCTTCCACGACCGCTGGGTGAAGATCCTCAAGAAGGAGATCGCCGCCACTCCCGAGGGCTGGATGAAGGAGCGCTCCGAGAAGATGCTGGCCGCCTTCTCCAAGCGCTGGAAGTCCCTGGGCCACGCCGAGGTGCTGGCCCTGCTCACCGCCGCGGCCAAGCAGGCCGACCCGGCGGCCATCCTCATCGACGAGGCCTACGACCAGGGCTCGGACATCTCGCGCACCGGCTCGGACGGCGTCTACAACAAGAACGACCACGACCTGAAGATGGGCCAGGTCGGCCTCTACGACGCCATGCGCTCGGGCGACCCGGCCAAGCTGCGCGCCGCCCTGCGGCACGCCGCCTTCCGGCGCTGGCAGGTCGGCGGCGCCGCGGCGGTCAACTACCTCGGGACGCACGAGGAGTTCGAGGGCAACCCCGTCGACGTGTTCGGCAAGAACTACCGCCCGGCGGCGCTGACCGCGCTGCTGCTGCGCCCGCTCCTGATGTTCAACGGCTTCGAGCAGGGCGTGGGACAGGAGCGCAACGTCATCGGCGACCTGTCCAAGTCGCAGGACAAGGGCAAGGCCCTCCCCTTCGACGTGCCGGTCAAGCTGGACTGGACCCAGGAGGACGCCGGCAACCGGAAGTTCCTGGAGGCCGTGCTCGCCGCGGGGGAGCGCCACCAGGGCCTGCTCGACCGCGGCGTCATGGACGTGCTGGCCTCCGACGCGGAGAACCCGCTCGTCGCCTGGACCGCGGCCGGCGCGGCGGGACCCAAGCTGCTCATGGCCGCCAACTACGGCGACAAGAAGGCGGGCTCCGCGCTGCGCTTCGACTCGGCGCTGGCGCCGCTGGGCGCCTTCCGGCCCAAGGCCGGGCTGCGCTACGTCTTCAAGGACGTGCTCAGCGGCAAGACGCGCGAGCACGACGGCGCGGACCTCCTGGAGAGCGGCTTCGTCCTCGCGCTGCCCGCCCACGGGACCGCCCTCTTCGAGGTGACCGAGCTCGGCGCCGGCAAGCTGCAGCCCGC
>CAZTZW010000519.1:0-2206 GCA_964618085.1 uncultured Elusimicrobia bacterium | reverse complement strand
TGGCGGCGCGGCCCGGGAGGGCGGTCCCGCCGGGACCGGCCTGCGCGAGGATGACGCTCGCCCGCAGCTGCTCCAGCTCGAAGTCGACGGCGGCGGAGAAAGAGGGGAGCGCGACGACGGCGGCGGCGAGCGCGGAGCGGACGAGGGATTTGATCATGAGGACAGGGTAGCCCCTGAGACGCCCGGGCGACAGGGCGTAAAGACCTGGGAGGGCCCCCGCCAAAGGGCCTAGCCGCGCCGCCCGCCCCCCTCCCTCGTCGATGGCGCAAAACACCTATAATCTGCTCACCATGACCCTCCAAGAACTCGGCGCCAAGCTCGGCGCGACGGTGAAGGGCGACGGCGCCCTTCCCATAAAAGGACCGCGCGACATCGAGCGCCTGGCGCCCGAAGCCTCCCTCGAGGACGGCTACGTCTACTTCATCGAGAGCAAGGCCGTGCTCAAGCGCCACCCGAAGGCCGCCGAGAACGGCGTCATCCTGACCACGGCGGAGCTGGCCGGGGAGTTCCCCCGCGCCCTCGTCATCAACGGCGACGCGCGCCTGACCTTCTTCAAGCTGCTCTCGCTGTACGACCGCCTCCCCAAGCCCGTCCCCGGCGTCGCCGCGGGCGCGCACGTCGACTCGCAGGCGACGGTCGCCGCTTCGGCGACCGTCATGACCGGCGCCGTCGTCATGGCCGGCGCCGTCGTCGGGGAGCGCGCCGTCGTCTACCCCAACGCCGTCATCGAGACCCGCGCCCGGATCGGCGACGACACCGTCATCCGCTCCAACGTCGTCATCGGCCACGACTGCGTCGTGGGCAAGCGCTGCCTCATCCACGGCGGGACCGTCATCGGCGCCGACGGCTTCGGCTTCTACGACCGCCCCGGCGAGCGCCACAAGGTGCCTCACATCGGCAACGTGGTCATAGCCGACGACGTCGAGATCGGCGCGTCCTGCACCATCGACCGCGCCACCATCGAGAGCACGACCATCGGCTGGCAGACCAAGCTCGACGACCAGGTGCACGTCGGCCACAACTGCACGGTGGGGCGCTTCTGCTACCTCGTCGGCAACACCGCCGTCGGCGGGTCGGTCACCATGGGCGACGGGGCGATGCTCTCCGGCATGGTCATCGTCAAGGACCATCTCCACGTCGCGCCCGGCTCCATCGTCATGGGCATGACGGCCGTGGCGCAGGACACCGAGCCCAAGCAGGCCTATTTCGGCGTGCCGGCGCGCCCGGCGCGCGAGATGCACAAGATCAACGCCGCCGCCGCCAAGCTCCCCGAGCTCCTCAACCGGGTCAGGGAGCTCGAGGCGAGGGCCGGCATCGCACCCACCGGCGCGTAACAAGGTAGAATCCACCCATGCTCTCCGACCTCCTCGGCTCCATCACCTCGCCCGCGGCCTACCGCCGCTTCGCGTCCCAGAAGGCGTCGCGCACGATGCTCTACCTGGCCTTCCTGAGCATGGTGTTCACCGCCGCGGGCACCGTCGCCCTGCGCCTGCGCCTGGGCCCCGTGGTCGACGAGACCTTCGCCTGGCTCGAGAAGGAAGTCCCCGTCCTCACCTTCTCCAAGGGCGTAGTGACGAGCGGCACCCCCGGCCCGACGCGCCTGTCGCACCCGAAGGCCCCTGAAGTGACGGTCATCATCGATACCGCGCGCACGACCCCGGTGAGCGCCGCCGAGCTCGAAGAGGCCAAGGCGCTCGCGTACCTGACCTCCAACACGATGTACATGCAGAAGGAGCGCGGCTCGGTCCAGTCCTACGACCTCTCCAAGGCCGCGATGGACCGCCCCGTCACCGTGGACGCCGCGTTCTACCGCGAGGCCGCCAAGGCGCTCAAGACCGTCGTCTACCCCGCCACCATCCTGTCGCTCTTCCTCATGTTCGCGGCGTGGACGGCGCTGTGCGGCGTCTTCTACGCCGTGCTCGGCCTGCTCTTCAACTCCATCGCAGGCGGGACCCTGACGTTCGGCCATCTCTATCAGATGAGCGTGTACGCGCAGACGCCCTCCACCTTGCTGCGCTGCCTGCTCGCCTTCCTGCCCTTCGCCATCCCGGCGGCGGGCCTGCTCTCCTTGCTCGTGACCGCGGGCTACCTGTGGCTCGGCGTGCGCGCCGCCGCCCGCCCCCAACCCGCATCGGGCGAATGAGGGCCGCCGCCGCCCTAGCCGCCCCGCACCTTCTCCCGGGCAGCGCGAACCAGACGCCCCACA
>CAZTZW010000518.1:0-2207 GCA_964618085.1 uncultured Elusimicrobia bacterium | reverse complement strand
CGCCCATGCGGCCGAGGCCCGTGACCATGATGATCTTGGCCTTGGCGGACTTGGGCTCGGCGCGGAGCATCCGGCACACGTCGAAGCCCGACATGCCCGGGAGCATCACGTCGAGCAGGACCAACTCGGGCGCCTTCTTGCGCGCGAGCGAGACGGCTTCGGCCCCCTCCCCCGCGAGGTCGACGGAGTGGCCCCGCAGGCGCAGGAGCGCGCCCAGGTTCTCCGCGATGGCGGGCTCGTCCTCGACGATGAGCACGCGAGCCATCAGCGGGCCGCCGGCAGGCTCAAGACGATGCGCGCATGGCCGGCCTCGTCGCTAGCGTACGACAGGCGGCCGTCCGTCAGCGCCATGACGGCCGCGACCAGGCCCAGGCCGAGGCCCGTGGCCGCCAGCTGCTGGTCCTTGCGCGGGCGGGCGGGGTAGAACAGCTCCAGGCTCGACGCCGCCTCGCCGGGAGCCAGGGGCGCGCCGGCGTAGCTCACGACGAAGTCCACCGTGCCGGAGCCGCGCGCGACCGACAGCGACACCGGCCCGCCCTTGCGGAACTTGCGCGCGTGGAAGAGCACGCTCGTCAGCGAGCGGGCCGCGCGGTCGGCGTCCGTGCGCACCTCGGGGAGGCCTTCGGGCACTTCGAGGAGCAGCTCCACGCCGGCCAAGCCGAACCCCTGCTTGAGAGCGGAGACCGCCTCGTCGACCAGCTCGCGCGGGACCGCGTCCACGACGTTGAGCCGGATCTCCTTGTGGAGCTCCATGTGGACGAGGTCGCGGATCTCGCCGACCAAGGCGTTCAGGCGGCCGACCTGCTCGCGCGTCATCTCGACCCAGGGACGCTGGGTCGCGGGCAGCTCGCCGAACACGCCCTCGAGCAGGTTCATGACGGTCATGTTGACCGCGGTCACCGGGGTGTTGAGCTCGTGCATCGCGAAGGAGAAGAGGCGTCCGTACAGCGCCGTGCGGCGCTTGAGGAACTCGCGGGCGGTGAAGGCCGCGGCGACGGCTCCGACGAGGATCCCCGCCGCGAAGGCCGCAGGGACGTTCATGCTCAGCGGAACAGGACCCGGGACGTCTCGGCGTGCAGGCGCGCCAGCGCCACGTACGAGCGCTCGCTGTCGGCGAGCATGCGCAGCTCCTGCGGGCGCAGCTTGCGCACGACCTTGCCCGGGGAGCCGAGGACCAACACGCCCGCGGGGATGCGCGCGCCGGCGGGGATGAGGGCGCCCGCGCCGATGAGGGTGTTCCGGCCGATGGACGCCTCCATCACGATGGCGCCCATGCCGACGAGCACCCGGTCGCCCACGCGGCAGCCGTGGAGGGTGGCGCGATGGCCGACCGTCACGCCCTTGCCCACGATGGTGGGCGAGCCGTCGCGGGTGTGGATGACGGTCATGTCCTGGACGTTCGAGCGCGCGCCGATGGCGATGCGGTCGATGTCGCCGCGCAGGACGCAGCCGGGGAAGACGGAGGACTGGGGGCCCAGCGCGACCTTTCCGATGATCTCCGCGGAGTCATGGACGAAGGCGGTGGGGTGGATCTTCGGCGCGAAGCCCGAGATGCTCCGGAGCATGTGTTAGAATCTAGCACTCTCACGCAGTGCTTTCAATCAAGAACGCGCCTTGAAGCCACGCCCCGCTCCCCGCAAGACCGACTACCTCGTGCTCGGCTCCGGCATCGCCGGCCTGCTGTGCGCGCAGAAGCTCTCGCGCCTGGGCACGGTGGCGCTCGTCACCAAGAAGGCGGCCGTCGAGTCCAACACGAACTACGCCCAGGGCGGCATCGCCGCGGTGATGAGCGCCCACGACAGCGTGAGCTCGCACCTGAGGGACACCCTCGTCGCCGGCGCCGGGCTGTGCGACGAGGACGTCGTCCGCCTGACCGTCTCCGAGGCGCCGGAGCGCGTCAACGAGCTGCGCGAGATGGGCGTGCGCTTCTCCGAGCGCGAGTCGGTCATCGACCTGGGCCTGGAGGCCGGGCACTCCCACCGCCGCATCCTCCACGCCGGCGACATCACCGGCCGCGAGATCGAGCGCGCCCTGCTCGACGCGGCGCGCCGCGCCCCCGGCGTGACCATCCTCGAGAACCGCCTGGCGGTCGACCTTCTCCTCGACAAGGACGGAGCCTGCCGCGGCGCCTACGTCATGGACCGCGCCTCCGGCCGCATCGCGCCCATCGAGGCCAAGGCCACGGTGCTGGCCACCGGCGGCGCGGG
>CAZTZW010000517.1:0-2213 GCA_964618085.1 uncultured Elusimicrobia bacterium | reverse complement strand
CAAGTAGCAGACCCGCAAGGTCCTCTAGGCCCGGCTCTGAAGACGCTGGTCATCCTCGGATGCGGCCAGCTCGGCCGTATGATCGCTCAGTCGGAGAAGAAGCTGGGTTGGCGGACGGCCGCCTTGGACGCGGACGCCGACGCGCCCGCCCTGAAGGTCGTGGACCTGCCGTTCGTCGCGCCGCTCAACGACCCGTCGTCGGTGAACGCCATCGCCGCGGCCAGCGACGTCCTCACGCTGGAATGGGAGAACATCCCGGTCGAGGTGCTGGAAGCCGCGGCGAAGCTGAAGCCCCTGTATCCGGAGCCCCCCGTGCTGGGCGTCATCCAAGACCGCCTCACCCAGCGCGATTTCCTTAAAAAGCACGGCTTGCCGCAGACCGAGTACGGTCAGGCGAAAGCAGGAGCTAACTACCCTTATCCGGTCATCATCAAGCGCCGCCGTCTCGGATACGACGGGAAAGGGCAGTGCGTCGTCGATTCTCCCGCCGATCTCCCGAAGGCCGCCGGCGTGCTGGAGGCGCCGTGCATCTGGGAGAAGAAGGTTTCCTTCGCCAAAGAGATCTCGGTGATCCTGGCGCGGACCCGCGACGGCGAGATCCGATGCTTCCCCCTCGGAGAGAACGTCCACCGCGGGGGCGTCCTGCACACGACGTTCGCTCCGGCCAGAGTGCCCGCTGAGGTCGCGAAGAAGGCCGAGCGCCTCGCCCGCTCCGCGGCCCAGGCGCTCGAGCATGTAGGCGTGATGGGCGTGGAGATGTTCCTCCTCCCCGACGACCGCCTCCTCATCAACGAGATCGCGCCGCGCGTCCATAACAGCGGCCATCACACCTTGGGCGCGTGCGCGACGTCCCAGTTCGAGCAGCACGCGCGCGCCGTGTGCGGCCTGCCGCTGGGCCCGGTCGACCAGCCCGCGCCCGCGGTCATGGTCAACCTGCTGGGCGACCTCTGGGCCGGCGGAGAGCCCCGCTGGGAGACCCTGGACGGCGTCCCCGGCCTCGCCCTTCACTTATATGGGAAGTCGTCGGCGCGCCCCGGCCGCAAGATGGGCCACTACGTCGTGGTCGGCCCCGCCGCCGCGACCGAGCTCATCGGCGCCGACGCCCGCCTGAACGCCCTGCGACGATGAGGCTCGACCCGACAGCCATGGCCGGCGCGACCTACGCGCTGGCGAGCTTCGCGCTGTGGGGCCTGAGTCCGCTGTATTGGCGCCTGCTCGACGCCTCGCCCGCGACCGAGACCTTCATGCACCGCGTGCTGTGGTCGGCGATGGCGATGGCGGCCTTGTTGTCGGCCCGCGGCAGGCTGGGCGACCTGCGCCGCGCGCTCACGACGCCGCGGACGGCCGCCGCCCTCCTCGTCTCGACCGCGCTCATCGGCAGCAACTGGTACCTGTACGTGAAGGCCGTCGCCGACCGGCGCGTGCTGGACGCGAGCCTCGGCTACTTCATCAACCCGCTGCTCAACGTCATGCTGGGCGTCCTGGTCCTCGGCGAGCGCCTGCGGCCGCTCCAGGGTCTCGCCGTCCTTCTCGCCGCGGCGGGCGTCGTCCTCGAGGCGAGGATCCACGGCTCCCTTCCCTGGCTCTCGCTGTCGCTGGCCTCGACCTTCTCCCTGTACGCCCTGATGCGCAAGCTCGTCCCCGTGGACCCGCTGGTCGCGGTGAGCGCGGAGACGGCCCTCCTCGGCGTCCCCTGTCTGCTGGCCCTGCTCTCGCTGGCGGCGAGCGGCGGCGGCCACTTCGGCCCGTCTCACCCCGGCCTCTCACTGCTGTTCATGGGCGGCATCGTGGTCACGGCCCTGCCTTTGGTCTGGTTCGCGGAAGCCACGCGCCGTCTGAGCCTGAAGACCGTGGGCTTCCTCCAGTTCAGCTCCCCGACGCTGAAATTCCTCGTCGCCGCGCTCGCCTTCGGCGAGCCGCTGGCCGGGCGCCTGCCCGCCTTCGCGCTCATCTGGGCCGCCGTCGCCCTCTACGTCGCCGACGCCGCCCTCACGCGCCGCGCGGCGTAGCGCGGGCCTCGACCCGGCCTCAGGCGACCCAAGGTCCCACCAAGACCTAGGCCCAGTGCCTAGTCCGCCGATGCCCCCTTGGTACCGAGCCAGGCTTGTAATCGTTCATATGATGCCTCTATGAGATTGTTTAAGATCAATGCCGTCTCCATCGCTTTGTCGCTCCTCGTCTCCATCCCCGGCCTTCCCGCGTGGTCCGCGGTC
>CAZTZW010000516.1:0-2214 GCA_964618085.1 uncultured Elusimicrobia bacterium | reverse complement strand
TCAGGACCTTGCCGCGCGTGGCGTCGCGCACGGCCTTGATGTCGTCGTAGACCACGATGTCGTTGCCGCTCTTGAGGGCCCCGATGTTGATGACCATGTCGATCTCGTCGGCGCCGTTGGCGATGGCGTCGCGCGCCTCGATGGCCTTCACCGTCGGCGTCGTGGAGCCCAGCGGGAAGCCCACGACGGTGCAGACCTTGACCCCCGAGCCGCGCAAGTACTGCGCGGCGAGGGCGACGTAGGACGGGTTGATGCACACCGACGCGAAGCAGAACTGCCGCGCCTCCTCGCAGAGCTTGGCGATCTCCTCCTGCGTGGCGTTGGGCTTGAGCAAGGTGTGGTCCACGTAGCGGCCGGTGTCCGAGCCCTTCTTCGTCGGCTTGCACACGGAGACGCGCGCCGCGCCGGCCGCCTGGATGACCTTGGCGTCGACATGGGCGTCCTCGTCGTCGTCATCGTGGGCGGGCTTGGCCGGCAAAGACGAGAACTGGCCTTTAGCGGGGACGGCGCCCCAGGAGGCCGCGTTGCCGAACACCTTGCCCGCGGTGCCCACCGAGGTCTTCACCTCGCCCTTCAAGGCCTTCGGGCCGGACTCGCACTCGCAGCGGTTGGTCTTCAGGAAGCCCTTGGCCGCGAGGGCCTTCACCACTTCCTCGACCACGTTCTTCAATTGCGCTTCAGTCATATTTGGTCACCTTGCCGCCCGACGATACCGCGTCCACGATGGCGATGACGATGGTGCGCACCGGCGCCTTGTCGTCCTTCATCACGGAGCGGGCCGAACTCCCTTCGTCCATCACCAGCACGACCGAGCCGGGGCCCGCGCCCACCCCGCCTTCCACGGCCATCTGCGCGTCGCCGATGGGCTTCTGAGTCATGGGATCGATGGGGCGCACGAGCAGCATGCGGCGCTGGTCCAAGCCCTTGTGCTTGCGCGTCGCCCACACGTTGCCCACGACCTCTCCCACGAACATTACCGCTTCTCCCGGAAATCCCTGACCTGGTGCCCGTCCACGATGCCGACCACCGCGGCGTCCACCGGCGGCGCGTCGGGGAAAGCCACGGCGGCGTCGCGCGACGCGACCCAGAACACCTTCTCGGAGGAGCCCGCGCCGACCGCGTCGGCCGCGACGATGGGGTCGCCCAGGGCGGCCTCGTCCTCCCAGCGCAGCGGCTGGATGAGCAGGAGGTTCTTGCCCGCGATGGCGGGGTCCTGGCGCGTGCAGAAGACGCGGCCCACGACCCGGGCGAGCTTCATCGGCCCTCCCTCCACTGCGGGTCCTGGTCGGCGTTATAGCTCTCGCGCGCCACGCGCGCGACCTCGGGCTTGAGGTAGCCGTACACGGCTTTGAAGTCCGCGCCCTTCTCCTTGAGGCCCTTGAGCAGGTAGTAGGTGAAAAGGCCGTGCCCCTTCTCCTGGTAGCTGTTGGAGATCTGGTCGCCGGCCGCGGCCGCGATGACGGTGACGTTGGCGGGCAGCGCCGTCGCCGCGACGGCGGTCACCAGCGGCCGCGCGCCCTTGGCCAGCACGGAGCGGCCGCCCGCGCCGGAGAAGCACGAGTCCATGGCGACGAGCACGCGCTTGGCCGGGAGCTTGGCGAGCTGGTCGTAGAGCTTCTTGACCGGATAGCCCGTCTGCTCGAGATACGCCGGGTCGCCGTCGTAGGGCACGATGTAGGAATCGCCCGTCACCGGGTTGGGCGAGCCGTGCCCGGAGAAGTAGACGTAGACCTCGTCGCCCGCTTTGACGCGGTTGGGCAGCCAGCGCTCGAAGTACTTCTGCAGGTCGGTGTTGGTGGCGCGGTCGTCCACCAGCAGCGCGACGTTCTCGGCGGGCACGCCCAGCACGCGCTTGAAGTACTCGGCGGCCAGGCGCGCGTCGCCGGCGGCGAAGTCGGCGCGCGGCAGGCCTTCGCGGTAGTTCTCAACGCCGATGACCACCGCGTGCGCGCGCCGGGGAGCGGCGGCCTTGGGCAGCTCGTCCAGGTCAGAGCCGGTCTTGGGCGCGGGCATCGCGGCGGGACTCGCGGCGACGGGCGCCGTGACGGCGCCGCCGCCCAGGCGCGCGGCGACCTGCGCCAGCTCGAGGGCCGGGCGCACCTTGTCGAGCGACGGCGGGTCCGTCTTCGTGATCTTGTACGCGACGCTGATCAGCGTATCGCCCTCGAACGGCAGGTGGCCGGTCAGCAGCTGGTAGATCACGACGCCGGCGGA
>CAZTZW010000515.1:0-2220 GCA_964618085.1 uncultured Elusimicrobia bacterium | reverse complement strand
GATGCCTCCGCGGTCGCCCGGAGGCGCGCGCGGCGAGCCCGGCAGGACCCGGCCGCATCGAAGCTGCCGCGCCGCCGGGCGCAAGGCGTCGCCGCTGCAACCGCCCGCGCCTTGACGAGGCCGACCCAGGCCGCTACACTCCCCTCGTGCGGAAAGTGGTGGTGGTCGACGACGACGACGACATGCGAGAACTCATGGCCATGCTCCTGAAGAACCGCTACGACGTCACCGTCGCCATGGACGGGGCCGAGGGCCTCGACGAGATCCGCCGCCGCGTCCCCGACCTGGTCGTGCTCGACCTGCTGATGCCCCGCATGCACGGCTTCGAGGTGTGCCAGCGCGTGCGCGCCGACCCGGACCTCAAAAGCGTGAAGATACTCATCTCCTCCTCCAAGTCCTACCAGCACGACGTGCGCACCACCGTCGAAGAGACCGGCGCCGACGACTACATCGTCAAACCCTTCGAGATCGCCGAGTTCAACCGGCGCGTGGACGCCATGTTCAAGGACGCCGCGTGAACGTCCGCTTCTGGGGCGTGCGCGGGTCCATCGCGACGCCCGGCCCGCGCACCGCCGTCTACGGCGGCAACACGCCGTGCGTGGAGCTGCGCGTCGCGGGGAAGACCATCATCATCGACGCGGGCACCGGCATCCGCGAGCTGGGCAACTCGCTCATGAAGGAAGCCGCCGGCAAGCCCATCGAGGGCCATCTCTTCATCGGACACACCCACTGGGACCACATCCAGGGCTTCCCCTTCTTCGTGCCCCTCTACGTCCCGACGAGCCAGTTCACCGTCTACGGCATGCGCGGCACGACCAAGACCTTCCAGGACGTGATGGCGGGGCAGATGAGCCCGTCCTACTTCCCGGTGCAGCTCAAGGACCTGGGGTCGAAGCCCGCGTTCGTCGAGCTCAACGCCCCCGTCATGGTGGGCGAGGTCAAGGTCTCCTACCACTTCCTCAACCACCCCGGCATCACCGTGGGCTACCGCTTCGAGCACGGCGGCAAGACCTTCTGCTACATCAGCGACCACGAGCCCTACGGCAAGCTCAACGCGAAAGGCGACTTCGCCGACAAGGAAGACGCGGCCGTCGCGCGCTTCGTGGCGGGCGCGGACCTGCTCGTCGTCGAGGCCCAGTACACGGCCGACGAGTACAAGCTCAAGCGCGGCTGGGGCCACTCCTCCTTCGGCGACGTCCTCGACCTGGCGGCCAAGGCGGACGTCAAGCGCCTGGCCATCTTCCACCACGACCCCTCCCATGACGACCAGCAGATGGCCGGGTTCGAAGCCGAGTGCGTCCGCCTGGTCTCCTCGCGCGGATTGCGCACCGAACTGTTCGCCGCGCGCGAAGGTCAAGAAGTGCGCCTGTAAATGGGCTATAATCTCAGCCGCTGGAAAGGTGGCCGAGCGGTCGAAGGCGCACGACTGGAAATCGTGTAGGGTTAACAGCCCTCCAGGGTTCGAATCCCTGCCTTTCCGCCATTTTTTTGATTCTCTCCTCTTGATCTACCTCGCCGCCGCGAGCCTGCTCGTCCTCGCCTTCGCGCCGGCGCAGTACTTCGGGCGCCAGCAGGACGAAGTGCTGTATCTCGTCGGCGCGCAGGCCCTGGCCGCCGGACGCTACTGCCACCTGACGATGCCGGGCTGTCCGCCCCTCGTCGCCGCCACGCCGGGCTGGCCTTTGCTGCTCGCCCCCTTCGCTCTGCTCACTGAGAAGCCCGGCGTCTACCAGGCCTTCTCGGCTCTGCTCGCCGCTGCCGTCCCGTGGGCCGCCTGGCTGTGGCTGCGCCGCCGCCTCGAGCCCGTTCCCGCTTTGCTCGGCGCCCTCCTCGCCGGCACGAGCCCGCTCCTGCTCTCGCAGGCCGGCGCCCCCATGACCGAGGTCCCCTACCTCCTCGTCTCTTTGGGCTTCCTTTATTCCATCGAGACGTCGCGCCCGGGCCGCGCGGGCGCGCTGTGGCTGCTGGCGACCCAACTGCGCCCCGCGGGGCTGTCGCTGGCGCCGGCCTTGCTCGGGCTGAGAGGCCGCGCCCTCCTGAAGGCGTGCGCGCCCGCGCTCATCGGCGGGACGGCCTGGGTGCTGTGGAGCCGCGCGGCGTCGGGCAGCGTCCAGGAGACGATGGAGCTCAACGCCGCTTACGGCGGCGCGCTCTCGCGCCTGCCCGCCGTCGCGCTCGACAACGCGCGCGAACTCCTGACGGCGCTGGGCGGCTCGCACC
>CAZTZW010000514.1:0-2220 GCA_964618085.1 uncultured Elusimicrobia bacterium | reverse complement strand
GCCGGCGCCCAAGGTCTCGGCGAGGGCGTTCAGCGGGGCGCCGAGGCGCGCCCAGACGGGGCGCAGCACGGGTTCGACGAGGACCAACTCGCCGCCGGGGCGCAGGACGCGCCAGGCCTCGGCCAGGGCGTCGGCGCCGCCTCCGGCGACGTGATGCAGGGAGAGAGTGAAGAGGACCAGGTCGAAGGAGGCGTCGGCCAGGCCGTCCATGCGTCGCGCGTCGCCGAGGCGCTTGGTCACGCCCTTCCCGGGCAGGAGGTCCAGCATGGCGGGGGAGAGGTCGAGCGCGGTGAGGGAGGCCGCGACGGCCGGGTCCACGGAGAGGACCCCGCCGCCCCCGACGTCGAGCACGTCGCGTCCGGCGGCGAGACCGGTCAGGCGGGGGCGGGCCGCCGCGTACAGCGGGTCCAGCCCGCCGCGGGTCCCGGCGTAGCGGTGGGCGATGCCGTCGAAATGGGCTCGATGAGCCGCCATATCCTTATATAATACCCCATGACCCGACTCCTCCTTGCCGCGGCGCTGCTCATCTCTCCCTCGGCCTTCGCGGCCGTGGACATCGGCGTGGCCGCGGCGGTGCGCGGCAAGGTCAACGGCGCGGCGCCGGGTTCGGCGGGGCGCGTGGTGGAGACGGGCAAGCCGGTGTACCAGAACGACAAGATCACCACCGGCCCCGACGCCAAGCTGCAGATCCTCCTGCTCGACGAGACGAGCTTCACCGTCGGGCCCAACAGCGAGATGATCCTCGACGAGTTCGTCTACGACCCGGCGACGAACGTCGGCAAGGTGAGCGCTCGCGTGCAGAAGGGCAATTTCCGCTTCATCACGGGCAAGGTCGCCCGCAAGGACCCGGACAGCATGAAGGTGAAGCTGCCCATGGGCACCATCGGCATCCGCGGCACCATGGTGGCGGGCAAAACGGACGACAAGGAAGCGACCGTCGTCCTGCTGGGCCCCGGCCTGGACAACAACGCCGACGAGAAGGGCGGCGCCATCACGGTGGGCAACGAGAAGGGCTCGACCGACGTGGACCAGGACGGCTGGGGCGTGAACATGAAGGCGGGCGAGGCGCCCGGCGACCCGTTCCAGCTCCCCGCGGGCCAGCTCGACGGCATCCTCTCCGGCGTGGCCTCGGCGCCCACCGGCGACCCCAAGGAAGAGAGCGCGGGCGGCAGCGCGGGCGAGGGCTCGGGCGACGACACCGCGACGGGCAAGGACAACCTGCAGGACGCCTTCGCGGCGCTCGACGCCGAGCAGTCCGAGACCAACCAGTTCGCCTCCCAGCAAGGCCTCACCGGCGTCTCGACCTGGGATCTCGTGCGCGGCATCAACACCGGCAAGGGCGTCTACTCCGGCAGCAGCGTGTTCTACGACTGCACGGGCGGCACCTGCGGCACGACGGCGCTGGGCACTTTGGGTTTCTCCCTGGAGATCGACTTCGGCGGGCGCACGCTGGGCGGCGGCGGCTCGCACATCGCCATGACCAGCCCCGCGAACGTGAACCACGGCATCAACTCCTTCAGCTACGCCAACCTGACGGGCGACGCCGTCGTGAACCTCGCTCCGCACATGGCGGGTTCCACCTGGACGGGGACGACGCTGAAGCTGGTGAACGCGGGCGGTCAGGCCGCCGGCGCCGCCTCCATCGACGTGCGCTGGAACACCGGCGTCCCGCCGACCTACGGCGGCCCGGTCACCGGCCCGCTGAAGTAGGCCGGCCTCTCAGCGCGGCGCGCACGGACGCGGCGTTTATCTTCGCCGCGGGGTCGCCGAGGGCGGCGGCGCGCTCGAAGCTCTCGGCCGCGGGCATCAGGCGCCCCTGGCGCGCCAACGCGAGTCCGCGATTGAACCACGGCGCCGTCCACGCGGGCTTCAGCCTCGCGGCCTCCGCCAGCTCCCGCTCCGCCGCCGCGTAGTCGCCCGCGCGCAGCCGCGAGAGCCCCAGGTTGTTGCGCGCCTCGGCGTAGTCCGGGTCGAGCGCGAGGGCGGCCCTCAGTTCCGTCTCGGCCTCGGGCGCGCGTCCCAGGCCTTCGAGCGCGAGCGCGCGGTTGAAGCGGGCCTTGGCCGCGTAGGGCCCGGCGGGCGGCAGATGTTCCAGCGCGGCCAGCGCCTCCGCATGGCGGCCCTTGCCGGCCAGCCACCCCTCGTAGTTCACGCGCGGCTCGGCGAGCTCCGGCGCCTCGCGGACGAGGGCGGCGTCGCGCGCGGCGGCCTCGTCGGGAC
>CAZTZW010000513.1:0-2221 GCA_964618085.1 uncultured Elusimicrobia bacterium | reverse complement strand
CCAGTCGAAGTTCTCCGTGCCGGCGGGCCTGGAGACGTCGAGCTGGGTGACCTTGGGCAACGTCGCGCGCGTCTGGGGCAACAACTTGAGCGTCACGGGCTACCAGTTCGCCAGCCCGCCCAACGAGGTCAACGCGCCCTACGGCGACAAGGGCGTCGCCGTCCAGGTCGAGTCCCTCCAGGGCCGCAACTGGGTGAACTACCTCAACGTCAACCTGCACCGCTTCGCCCTCGACATCCCGGCGACCTCCGACATCCGCACCGGCGCCGAGACCAGCCGTTTGATGGTCTTCGACGATTTCGCCGTCATGCTGATGGGCGACAAGCTCTACGTCGGCCTGGCGGGCTTCGCCGACTACGCCCTGCACAACACCGGAGCCAACCCCTACTACTACGGCGGCAACGCGAAGGCCTCGCTCAAGCTCACCGAGGTCATGCGCCTGAACGTCGAGCAGCAGGAGCTCTTCGCCAAGGACCCCCGCAGGTTCCTCCAAGAGGTCAACCTCGACTTCACCGGCTACGACCCCGACCTCAACCGCACCTTCCGCATCGAGGCCGCCGGCGAGAACAAGCGCTACTCCCGCACCCAGGTGGGTCCGAGCTTCGACATCAACCGCCTGCTCAACCCCGAGGGCGGGGGGGACACCTTCACGGTGGACCTGTTCTACTCCCGCGTCACCGGCACCGACGACATCAACCAGCAGGCGGTGGGCGCGAGCGTGCTCAAGGGCTTCTCCATCAAGCGCGATGACGGCAAGACCTGGCTGCGCATCGACAACCGCGCCACGGGCGAGCTCGGCCAGCGCTTCAACACCTTCTCCGACCGCCTGACCTTCACCTTCCCCGAGCAGGGCATCGCCATCAGCGGCGAGGGCCGCATCGCCGGCGAGGCGAGGACCTACTACGCCGAGATCTCCAAGCAGATGGGCACGCACTCCCGCATCAGCGTGGGCTACGGCTCGCCCTACATCGGGATGAACCACCGCCTGAGCCTCTCGATGAACACGTCCTTCACTTTGGGCGAGCTCTGGAGCGCGGTGCTGGGCAACTCCGCCGAGAACCTCAAGGGCGGCGAGACCCTGCGGCGCTTCAACCGCGAGCTCGACGAGTTCTTCAAGGGCGACGGCCGCACCACTCGCGCCGGCGCCGAGCTCGAGCGCGTCTTCGCGCAGGACGTCGCGCGCAAGCTGGTCACCCAGGACATCGGCGTCATCACGCGCGAGATCCAGGACCTGCGCAAGGCCGGCGCCTTCATGGACAACTCCCGCGTGCGCGGCATGGTGGGCTTCGTGACCAAGCCCGTCTCCGACGACCTGGCCGAGCGCGCCATCGGCGGCGGCTTCACGGTCGGCTCCTACACGGAGATGACGCTCAACAAGACGCAGAAGGCCCTGCTCGACTCCAAGATCCAGACCCTCTACCGCGAGGGCCTGCGCCTGCAGGACCGCCTGCTGGCGCTGACCAAGGACTGGCAGGGCGCGGTCGTCGAGCTGGCTCAGGCCCAGTGGGCGGTCAAGATGGCCGCCTATGAGGTCCAGAACGCCGGCAACGACGCGCTGCGCCGCGAGGCCGAGGTCCGCGCCGCGGCCGCCGACGAGCGCCTCCACCAGGCCCTGCTCGCCTACAACGCGCTGACCGGGCGCGACCTTCAGTCGGGCATGCCCTTCCAGGACCTCTCGGTCGACGACCTGAACTCCCTGCTGGTCAGCATCCGCCGCACCATCGCCTCGCCCGACCGCCTGCGCGAGATCCTGGGCTCGCTCGAGCCCGCGGAGCTCAGCGCCTCGGTGGGGCCCGACCCGTTCAACCTCATGGACTGGCTGCCCTGGGTGGACCGCCTCTCCGTCGGCTTCGGCGTCCAGTTCCAGGACATGATGGCCACGCAGGCGCTGACCGTCGGCGCGTCCTTCCGCCTGCCGGTCTACGACCCGCGCTCGGAGGCGGCCGACAAGGCCTACGTGCTCGAGTCCCAGGCGGTCGTCCGCGAGATGCAGCAGGTCTACGCCGAGCGCCGCCTCGCCGCGGCCGGCGAGGCCGAGCAGGCCCGGCTGTGGGCGGCCAGCGCGCAGGCCGTCACGCCCAACGCGCCGGCCGCGGCCAAGGCCCTGGGCGACGCCATCCGCGCCTACCGCAACGGCCTCATCGGCCCCAACATCCTGCGCCGCGCCTTCGCCGACTGGAGCTGGTACGCCAACACCACGCTCGACGCGCAGAGCCGCGCC
>CAZTZW010000512.1:0-2224 GCA_964618085.1 uncultured Elusimicrobia bacterium | reverse complement strand
AGATGGTCGTCAGGATGTTGTTGAAGTCGTGGGCCACGCCGCCGGCCAGGCGCCCGACCGCCTCCATCTTCTGCGCCTGCAGGAACTGCTCGCGGCTGGCGCGCAGCTCCTCCTCGGCGCGCGCGCGGGCGGCGCGCTCCGCGGACTCGGCGATGGCGCGGCGCAGGCTGGGGACGAGGCGGGCCGGCTTGTCCTTGAGGATGTAGTCGGTGACGCCCGTCTTGAGCAGCTCGACGGCGCGCTCCTCGCCGATGGTGCCCGACACGCACAGGAAGGGCACGTTCGGCCAGCGCGCGCGCACGAGCCGGAGGGCCTCGGGCGCCTCCATCGTCGGCATGCGGTAGTCGCACAGCACCGCGTCGGGCTCGGCACCCTCGAGCAGGACGCGGAGCCCGGCGACGTCCTCCGCCCGCGCGATGTCCGCGTCGAGGCCGCCGCGCTTGAGCTCGCGCGCGACCAGCTCCGCGTCGGCGGGACTGTCCTCGAGATGCACCAGGCGCACGCGGTCGGAGGTCATGCCGGCGAGTGGTTGAGCATGAGCCAGTAGACGCCGATCTCCGACACCGCCTCTTGGAACTTGTCGAAGTCCACCGGCTTGACGATGTAGCTGTTGACGCCCAGCTCGTAGGCCTTGACGATGTCGGGCTCCTGCTGGGACGAGGTGAGCAGGACGACCGGCAGGGAGCGCGTGCGCGCGTCGGCGCGCAGGGCGCGCAGGAGCTCCAGCCCGTCCACCTTGGGCATCTTCAGGTCGGCCAGCACGAGGCGCGGCAGCGGCGGCGCCTGGGGGCCCAGCAGGCGGTCCAACGCCTCCGCGCCGTCCTTGGCGTGGACGATGTTGTTGACCAGGCGGCGCTTGCGCAGCGCGCGCATCGTCATCTCCGCGTCGCGCGGGTCGTCCTCCACCAGCAGTATCTCGATGACGCCGTCGTTCACGAGTCCCTCCCGGGCAGATAGAAGCGGAAGGTCGCGCCGCGTCCGGGCTCGCCCTCCGCCGACACGCGCCCGCCGTGCCGCTCCACCACGCGCTTGACCAGCGCCAGTCCCACGCCGGTGCCCTCGAACTCGCCCGCGCCGTGGAGGCGGGAGAAGACCGCGAAGAGCTTGTGCGCGTAGCGCGGGTCGAAGCCCGCGCCGTCGTCGCGCACCCAGTACTCGACGCCGCCGTCGCGGACGTCGGCGCCCACGTCGATGCGGGCCTTCTCCCGGCCGCGCGTGTACTTGAAGCCGTTGGAGAGCAGGTTGCGCCAGACCTGGGCCAGGAGCGAGGGGTCGCCGTCGGCGGGCGGCACCGCGCCCACCGCCACGGAGACGGCGCGGCCGGGCTCGGCCGCGGCCGACTCCTCGGCCGCCTGGCGCGCCAGCGACGCCATGTCCACGGTGGAGCGGCGCAGCTCCTGGCGGCCGATGCGCGAGAAGGCGAGCAGGTCGTCGATGAGGCATCCCATGCGCCGCGCGCCGTCCCGCACCTGGTCGAGGAGGCGCAGGCCCTCCGCGTCGAGCTTCGAGCCGTAGTCCTCGACGAGGATGCGCGCGTAGCCGTCGACGGAGCGCAGCGGCGCGCGCAGGTCGTGCGAGACCGAGTAGGTGAAGGCCTCCAGCTCCTTGTTGAGCGCCTCGAGCCGCTTCTCGTACGTCTTGGCGCTCGTGACGTCGGCGGAGACGCCGCAGACGGCGGGGCCCGGGAACGCCCCCGCGGGCAGGGCCGTCTTGCGCGCGAGGTAGACGCGCTCCCCGTCGGCCGTCCTCACGGTCTCCTCCAGCTCGACCGGAGCGCCCACGGCGTGCACGCGCCGGTTGTTGGCCAGCAGCGCCTCCGCCTGCTCGGACGGCACGAGCTCGCGCAGCGTGCGCCCCTTGATGGTCTCCGGCGTCCCGCCCAGGACGCGCGCGCACTCGCGGTTGAGGAAAAGGAAGCGTCCCTCCAGGTCGAGCACGTACACGGACGCGTCCACGTTCTCGAGCACGGTCTCCAGGAAGCGGCGCGCGCGGCGCAGCTCCTCGTCGAGGGCGTCGCGCGCCCGCATCTCGGCGCGCACGATGAGGACGCCCGCGCCCGCGGCCAGAAGGGCCAGCAGCACGCCGGCGGCCTGCAGGCGGAAGACGAGCAGGGAGCGCCGGGCCCGCGCCTCGTCGCGCTCGATGAGAAGGAGCCGCTCGGCGTCGGAGAAGGCCCGCACCGCCTCGGCCACGTCCGCGTCGCGCTCGCGCGTGGCGTCCATGA
>CAZTZW010000511.1:0-2231 GCA_964618085.1 uncultured Elusimicrobia bacterium | reverse complement strand
CTGGACGGCCGGGGCGATGACGCGGTCGGAGTAGTCCCAGCCGACCTCGGAGTAGAGCTTGGGCACCATCTCGGGGACGGGGCGGAAGTTCATGGCGACCTTGGTGTGGACGGTCTGCATGTCCTTGGAGGCGGCGGTGGCGTCGTAGGTGTCCTTCTGGACGCGCACGTCCATGAGGATGGCCTCCTCGAGCACCGGCACGACGAAGTTCAAGCCCTCGTTGAGCGCGACCTGCTTGATGCCGGAGACGCGGTTGAAGATGACGCCGCGGTGTCCGGCCGGCACGATGACGACCGCGCCCCCGACGATGCCGGCGAGGATGGCCAGGGCCAGCAGGCCCCCGCCGGTGCGCACGATGAGACGGCTGAGCACCTCGCCGTCGGCGGCGCGTCCGTCCCACCACTGCGCGCGCTTGGAGAAGACGATGAGGGCGGTCACGACCACGGCCAGGAAGATGAAGGGTGTCATGCCCTCATCCTGGCAATTTGACGCCCGGCTGACAAGCGCCTCGAGCGCGGCGCCGGGGATGAGAAAGGGGCCGGGCCCTCCTTCCCCCTCTCCGCGCTAAGCGGCGACGGGACGCGTCACGACGCGGCGCAGCGGACGCTCCTTGCGCCTGTCGGTCCACGTGCACTTCCCCCCTTCGCAGCGGACCTTCGCGAACGGCGTCCAGGCGGCCTTGCGGCCCACGAACAACCACGGCATCAGGTCTTTCGCGATCATGGTGCCTCCTCGGGGTAGCGGATGCACAACCTGATATGTTTTATCAGCAAACCTAATATTTGTCAACAGGTTTATTCACAATGTGTGAAGCTTATTCATCTAGGGCTTCGGCGCGGGGCGCTTACCGTCGGGGAACAGCCAGCGCGGGACCAGCCACTGGAACACCGCGGTGGCGGTGACGAGCAGCGCGATGAGGCCCATGGCCACCTGGATGCTCGCGAAGTCGATGATGAGGCCGGCCAGGATGGCCCCCATCGCGGCCAGCGAGAGGTCGATCATGTCGAAGGAGCTCTCCACTCGTCCGAGCATCTCGTCGGGGATCTCGTTGCGCTTCACCGGGGCCATGACGATGGCGATGGGCGCGTGGAAGAACTGCATGACGCCCATCACCAGCACGACGGTCCCCAGGTCGAGCCAGAAGGAGCCGACGGCGAGGAACGACGGCACGAGCCACATCAGCCAGATGAGCAGAGAGGAGACCGCGGCCATGCGGTAGAAGCGGGCGTGCCCCCACTTCGAGATGAGCTTGTCGCCGCGCTCCCCCTCCATGTACCAGGACGAGCTGAAGCGGCCGAAGTACTCCGCCGAGAACATGAGCCCGAGGATGCCGCCGGAGGTCGCCAGCAAGGTCCCGATGAACGGGACGCCCGCGGGCGCGGAGCCGACCACCTCCATGATGTAGTTGGGCAGGATGACCATGGGCAGGGCTTCCGCGAGGAAGGCCTCGATGGCTCCGACCATCATGAGCAACGAGAGCGTCCGGTTGCGGACGATGTAGCCCAGGCCCTTCGTGGACTCGTGCCGGTCGAGGACGAGCGCGAAGCGCTCCTTGAGACCGATCCCGGCGGGCGCGGCCGGAGCGCCCGCGCCGGCGGCGCGCACGTGGCGCGTCCAGCGCCACAAGGCGCGCAGCGCGGTGAAGGGCAGCATCAGCACCGTCGTGGCGATGGCGAAGAGGAACTTGGCCGACTCGATGAAGAAGCGGCGCAGGCCGTCCCAGCCGAGGTCCTTGGGGTCGCGCGTGTCGCGCACCATGTACCAGTACAGGGGCACGGCCATCACGAGCATCGCCGCGTAGATGCCGTAGGCCATCGCGTAGCCCCCGAGGCCGTAGCTCGTCACGAGCAGGCCCAACGCCCAGCCCGCGATGAGGGGCATGAACATGCCGGCCAGGGCCTCCCACTTGTTCATGACCGCGGTGGCGTCCTTGTTCATCTTCTCGTCGGTGCCGACGGCGGCCATGATGGCCGCGCGCTCGGCGGTCACCATCGTCGCCTGGAACAGCGGGTTGAGCGCGACGATGACGATGAGGGCCGCGATGGAGAGATGTCCCGTCATCCACAACGCGGGGATGGCGCCCATGAGCAGCGCGCGGGCCAAAGACGTGCCGATGAACAGCGCGCGGAAGTCGGTCTTGTCGATGAGGAAGCCGATGGGCAGGAGGTTCACCAGGGAGAAGGAGCCGGCGTGCACGTTGCGCACGAGTCCCATCGTGGTCATGCTCTGCC
>CAZTZW010000510.1:0-2232 GCA_964618085.1 uncultured Elusimicrobia bacterium | reverse complement strand
CCCGGCCAGCCGCCGCGACATCCGCGCGACGGCGGCGGGGTCGTCGAGGCGCAGGGAGAGGGCGGCGGCGAGGCCGGGCTGCTGGGCGAGCAGCGGCAGGGCCTCCGGGCTCGTAAGGAAGGTGACGCGCCGCCCGTCGGCGCGCAGCGGCCCGAGAAGCCCCGTGGTGCGCAGGACGTCGCCCAGGGCCTCGAACTTGACGATGAGCACGTCGGTCGCCGCGCGCCTTTTCAAGGCGGCTATCATAGCAATCCGCTCAGGAGCAGTTGGACCGGCCGCAGGCCCCGTCGCCGAGGTTGAGCACCTGGCGGTCCTTGCACCCGTCGCGGTACACCGTCACGCCCTTGCAGCCGAGCTCATAGGCCAGGAGGTAGGCGCGGCGCACGTCGTCGACCGTCGCGGAGTTCGGCAGATTGATGGTCTTGGACACTCCGTTGTCCACGTGCTTCTGGAACGCGGCCTGCATGCGCACGTGGGTCTCGACGGGGACGTCATGGGAGCACACGAACAGCGCGCGCCGCGAGGCGTCGCCGCCGGCGGCGGCGAGCAGGGGGAGCTCTTCCCGGTACACGTCGGCCGGGTCGGGCGCGCGGCCCGCCCGCACCGCTTCGAGGGCGCGGGCGTTGTAGCGGACGTACGCCTTCGCGAAGAACGGCTCGATGCCGCCTCCCTGCAGTCCCGCGGCGATGGCGATGGTCCCCGTCGGGGCGATGGTCGTGCGCGCGCAGTGTCGGGGCTTGAGCGCCTTCCCCCGGAAGTGCAGGGACGCCGGGTCGTACACCGAGCCCGGCCAGTTCGGGAACACGCCGCGCTCGGCGGCCAGCGCCTCGGAGGCCTCCAGCGCCGCGCCGTCGATGAAGGCCATCACGCGCTCCGCCAGCTCGAGGGCCTCGGGCGCGTCGTAGCGCACGCCGCACTCGACCAGCGCCTCCGCCCAGCCCATCACGCCCAGTCCGATGCGCCGGTTGCCTTTGGCCAGGGCCTCGCACTCGGGCAGAGGGTAGTCGTTGACCTCGATGACGTCGTCGAGGAAGCGCACGGCGAGGGTGACGGCCTCGCGCAGGCGCGGGTAGTCGAACGTCCCGGCGAACGGAGGGCCGGCGACGAAGTTGGCGAGGTTGAGCGAGCCCAGGTTGCACGGCTCCCACGGCAGGAGCGGCTGCTCGCCGCAAGGGTTGGTCGCCTCGATCTCTCCGAGACCAGGCGTGGGGTTGGAGCCGGAAGCGTTGATGCGGTCGAGCACCACGTAGCCGGGGTCGCCCGTGGCCCAGGCCGCCTCGACCATGGCGTCGAACACCTCGCGGGCGCGGGGCTCGCCGTCCCGGACCCGGGCCATGAAGTCCGCGTCGACGCCGACCGAGACGTTGAAGTTCTCGAGCGCGCCTCCCGCGCGCTTGAGACGGATGAAGTCGAGGATCTCGCGGTGGTCATGGCGCAGGACCGCCATGTTGGCGCCGCGGCGGGTCCCGCCCTGCTTGATGGTCTCGGTGAGCGCGTCGAAGAGCTTCATGAATGACACGGCTCCCGACGCGATCCCCGCGGTGCCGCGCACGGGCGAGCCCGCGGGGCGCAGCCGCGAGAAGGAGTAGCCCGTGCCGCCGCCCGATTTCTGGATGGCGGCGGCCGCGGCCAGAGTCTTGGTGATGCCGTCCATGGAGTCGGGCACGGGCAGGACGTAGCACGCCGAGAGCTGCTGGAGGGCGCGGCCCGCGTTCATGAGGGTGGGGGAGTTCGGCAGGAAATCCCAGCGCGCCATCAGCTCGTAGAAGCGCCGCGCCCAGGCGTCGCGCGCGGCGGCCGCCTCGCGATGGAGGGCGCAGGCGGCCTCGGCGGCTTTCAGCAGGCGGGCGAAGTTGGCGTGGCGAGCGGCCTCCCCGTCGAGGCCGGCGTGGAGGAGGCGCGCCCCCCGCTCGAGGCGGGATGAGACGCCCTCATAGACGCCCCACTTCACGGCGCGGGGATCGAGGAGGACCTCCGCCAGGGCGACGTTGCGGGCCACCCGTTCCAGCCACGCCGCGGGCGTGGGGTCGTCGCGCAGGTACTTGTCGCGCACGACCTTCTCCTGGTTCTCGGTGAGGCGGGGTTCGAGGGAGGGCATGTTCCTTATAATAGTGTAGCCCCTGGACCTGGGCCCCGCCAGGACGAAAGACCCAGGCGCGGGCTCACGAAACCGCTACACTAAGGACATGACGAACCTGCTCCTGGTCCTGCTCCTGGTCCCGGTCGCCCACA
>CAZTZW010000509.1:0-2236 GCA_964618085.1 uncultured Elusimicrobia bacterium | reverse complement strand
GTACGGCAGACGACGCGCGGCATCGACCCGTGGCAGGGGACCGCTACTTTTACGCATTCGGCGACGCGCCGGGCAACGACCGAGTCTTGTCTGTCAAGAACGGCATCGTGTCCGTCAGCACCCACGCTCCCGAGGAGGACGAGGGCCAAGGTCGCCGCGAGGGTCTTCATGTTAGCGGGTCCTCCGCTTGGGGGCGGGAGCGGGCTTCTTGGCCGCGGGCTTCTTGGCGGCCGGCTTGCGGGTCGACGCGGCGCGCTTCTTGGCCTTGGCCTCCGCCTTGGCCTTGTCGCGGTCGCCCATCGTCTCCTCGTAGTGCTTGATGAACGCCTCGTCGGCGAGCATCTTCTCGATGGCGCTGGTGACCTCGAGCTCGACGCCGACGAGGTCCTGGGGCGTGAACACGTAAGGGATGGTCACGCGGTAGTAGTGGAAGTCCACGCGGACCTGCTTGAGCGGGAGGTGGTTGACCTCCCAGGTGCCGTCGGCCTTGACGATGACGCCGTCGGCCTTCAGCAGCGCGAGCGCCATCATCTTGGCGGTGAAGTCGTCGACCGTGGGCACGCGCTTGCCGGTGCGGGGCACGTGCGCGATGAAGGTCTGGCCCTCGGGGGTCATGTCCAGGCGCGAGAGCGGCACGCGCGTGCCGACCGTGTACATGCGGCCGGTCAGCAGGTTGCGGAACATGAGGGTCGTGCGGGACATCGCCTCGGAGCCGAGGCGGTGGATGCTCTCGCCGAAGTCGCGGACGTCCATCGGGAAGTTCGGGACCAGCGACTTCTTGAGGTTGCGGATGAAGCGCTGGGTGTAGGAGAGATGCGTGGCAGAGTACTTGCTCCAGAGGCTGTTGCCGCGGGCGGCGGAGACGGCCTCGTTCTGGAAGGGCATGTAGACCTGCGAGCCGGCCTGGAGCGCCTTCCCCTTATAGAGGGTGCGGACGTGGCCGTCCAAGGTCTGGTCCTTCAGCTGCTCCCAGCTGCCGTCGCGCAGCTCCTTGCCCATCAGCTCCAGGATCTTGGAGACGACGGCCGCTCGCCAGAGATACATCGGGCCCATCTCGCGGCCGTCCTTCGAGGCGCGGGAGCCGCCGCCGCCGAAGCCGCCGGTCTTGCCGGCCGGGGCGTCGAGGTCCTCGCCCTCGGTGCGGTAGGACTGGTAGTGCTTCCAGCGCACGTAGCTCTCGACCATGTAGCGGTCCACGTAGACCTTCTTGAGGCTGAGATCGCCGAGCATGGCGCCGATCTGGGACTCCGCGTCGGCCGCGGTCTTGGCGCCCAGGAAGTTCACCGCCGCGAGCTCGGGCTGGCGCTGGAAGTTCTTCCACCACGCCGGGTCGGCGATGATGAGGGTCTTCTCGGGGTGCTCGCCCACGAGGTCCGCGCCGTTCATCGCGGCCTTGAGGGCCTCGCGGATGCGGCCGAGGGAGCCGCGCAGAGGCGCGGCGTGGGTCACGGCGGAGAAGCCGCCGTTGCCGTCCTGGAACAGCTCGAAGGTGTAGGGCACGCCGCGCTTCTGCAGCGCCGCGTTCATGGCGGCGATCCACAGGTCCGCGCGCAGGCGCTCGCCGCTCTTGGAGGCCTTCTGGCCGAGTTCGGCGGGCAGGGAGAGCGAGTAGGAGAGGGTGGAGAGGGTCTTGCCCTTGCCGTCCTCGTAGCGCGTCTCGACCGCGGCCGGCACGCCGAACTTCGCCGCGAGCTCGCCGTTGAGCGTCGCGAAGGTCGTCAGCGCCTCCTCCGGGAAGCCGGGGGCGTTGGGGACGAGCGGCTGGTGGGACTTGGAGCGGCTGGAGCTGTAGGCGAAGATCTTCGCGCCGTTGTTGGCGACGACGATGATGCCGTTGGCGCGCTTGGCCTTGAGCTTGGAGAGGACGATGTCGCCGATGGAGCCGGGGCCGCTCTCGGGGCGGTCGGTGAGGATGACGAGCTGCACCTTCTGGTCCACGAGGGTGTCGAGGTAGCGGGCGAAGGTGTCGGAGATGGGCCCCTGGAACACGTCGAGCAGGAAGACCACGCGCGGGTGGTTCGCCGCGGGCACCTGCGCCTCGGGCACGCCGGGGATGGCGGCGTCGGCGCCGTCGTTGGGCGCCCCGAGGTCGAAGAAGCGGTGGGACAGGCCCTCCGCGCGGGCGGAGCCGGCGGCCTCGCCGGGGCGCGGCGCCATGTCGGCGGAGAAGGCCGTCACCGCGTCGAGCGCGGAGCGCGGCGCGTCGGCCGGCGCGGCGAGGACCGCGGCGCGGGGA
>CAZTZW010000508.1:0-2240 GCA_964618085.1 uncultured Elusimicrobia bacterium | reverse complement strand
GCGCGCCATCATCCAGACCGTGGCCGACCAGACGCGTCGGCTGGCGCTGCACCTCGGCGTGCGCGGCCTCATCAACGTCCAGTACGCCATCAAGGACGGCGCGGTCTACATCCTCGAGGCCAACCCGCGCGCCTCGCGCACGGTGCCTTTCGTTAGCAAGGCCACGGGCCTGCCCGTCGCGCGCATCGCCACCTGGGTGATGATGGGCAAACCCCTCAAGAAGCTCGTCCCGGCCGCCGTCCTCAAGGGGTCGGGCGTCGAGCTCCCCTACACCGCCACCAAGGAGGCGGTGCTCCCTTTCATCAAGTTCCCCGGCGTGGACCCCAAGCTGGGCCCCGAGATGAAGTCCACCGGCGAGGTGATGGGCATCGACTCCGACTTCCCGCGCTCCTTCGCCAAGAGCCAGGAGGCCGGCGGGCAGTCCCTGCCCACGTCCGGCTCGGTGTTCGTCTCCGTGCGCGACGCCGACAAGGCCGACATCCTCTCGGCCTCCCGCTCGCTCAAGCAGATGGGCTTCACCCTCGTCGCCACGCGCAACACCTGCGACTTCCTCCAGCGCCACGGCATCGCCTCCGAGCGCGTCGCCAAGATCGGCGACGGCAAGCCCGACGTCGTCGACCTTCTGAAGCAGCGGACGCTGAGCCTCATCATCAACACCCCGTCGGGCAAGCGCGCCCAGACCGACGGCTACGCCATCCGCCGCACCGCGCTCGAGCTCGACATCCCCTGCATCAGCAACATCCGCTCGGTGAACGCCGCCATCCACGCCATCTCCGTGCTCAAGGGCGCCAACCTCGGCGTGAAGTCCCTCCAAGAGCACTACAAGGCGTTGTCCTACGACCCCGGGCTGGGTCTTAAGTCCCATAAGGCGTAGGCCTCAGGACCTGGTATGATATGGGCCTCGGGGCCCATTCCCATTCCCCGCGTTCCATATATACTGAGCCCATGAAGTCCCTGCTCGCGGCGCTGGCGCTGTCCCTGCCCTCTTGGGCCGCGTCCGAGCCCATGCCCGCGACCCCGGTGGACGCCTTCCGCGTGCACGTCGCGGACCTCGCCAAGTCGGCGGCCGACCCCTTCACGACCGACGCGGCCGTCTGGACGAAGGCCCAGGGTTTCTTCTCGAACGTGCCCGGCACGGTCATCCACGTGGAAGCCAACCTCCGCGGCTGGGACTTCGGCCGCGACGCGCTGGGCGACGGCAAGGAGGTCTCCGCCGCCGAGCTCATCACCCACGGCCGCGAGCGCATCACCGACCTCCGCGGCCCGGTCCCCTCGCCCAACGATCCCCTGAAGGACTCCGTCGCCGCCGCCTCCGCGCTGCACGACGCCAGCCGCGTGCGGGTGGACGACCAGGGCGCGATGGCCAAGACCATGATGGGCGCCTTCGTCTACGTCAAAGGCAGGGCGGAGACCGCCCTCATCAAGCTCAATCAGATGATGCCCGCCATCACCGGCGTCATCGGCAAGTCCTTCGGCTACGCCACCGTCGCCCACGAGGGCCGCCACCTCGAGCAGCACCTCAAGGGCCAGCTCTCCCCCGACGAGGTCATCAAGGGCGAGATCGCCGCCTTCCGCACCCAGTACGACTGGCTCGTGCACGTCGACCCCTACGGCGAGCGCCTGCCGTACGTGCGCACCGCCCTGCGCAACGAGGTCAAGCGCGGCCGCGGCGGAGAGCTCGCGCAGGTCTCCCTGCAGTACCTCGACCACCTGGCCGACGTGCGCGCCACCGGCGGCGACGAGCGCCGCATCGAGGAACTGGTGCACAAGCTGGGCTACGCCGAAGGCCACGACCACGACCACCCCGCGCCGGCGACGCCGCTGCGCAACTAAAGTCGTATGATGTCCCCGTCGTGAACATCCTCGGCATCTCCGCGTTCTACCATGACAGCGCCGTCGCGCAGGAAGAGCGCTTCACCCGCAAGCACCACGACGCGTCCTTCCCCGTCGAGGCCGTGCGCTACTGCCTCGCGGAGGGCCGCCTCGCCCCGAAGGACGTCGACCTCGTCGTCTTCTACGACAAGCCCCTGCTCAAGTTCGAGCGCATCCTCAGCTCCTACCTCGCCTACGCCCCCGCGGGCCTGAAGTCCTTCGCCATGGCCGTGCCCCTGTGGCTCAAGCGCAAGCTGTGGATGAAGTCCCTCATCCGCGAGGCGCTCGACTACCGGGGCGAGGTGCTCTTCACCGAGCATCACGAGTCGCACGCCGCTTCCGCGTTCTATCCTTCCCCCTTCGACAAG
>CAZTZW010000507.1:0-2243 GCA_964618085.1 uncultured Elusimicrobia bacterium | reverse complement strand
TGGCGACCACGATGGAGCCCTCGGGCGCCGCGGCCAGGACGTCGCGCGCGAAATCATACGAACGCAGGCTCCAGCGGCGGTCCATGCGGGAGGGGACGCCGCGCCACAGCGGCCACAGCAAGGCCGCGGCCGCGAAGGCGGGAGCGGCCCAGGCGCGCGCCGCGCCGAGCGCGGCCGCGCCTTCGGCCGCCCAGAAGAGCAGGACGACGTCGGAGAGCAGGTAATGCGGCTCGACGATGGCCGCGGCATGCGGGTTGGGGGGCATGTTCGCCAGGAAGAGGAACACCGGGCCGCTCCACCACCAGGCCGCGAATGGTCCGAGGAAGCGCGAGCGGTCCGCCCGCCAGGCCGACGCCGCGCCGAGCACGGCCGCGCCCAGGCCCAGCGGCCCGAAGGCGTCCCACAGATGGCGCCCCCACAGCCGCATGTTGTCGGCGAACAGCTCTCCGGTCTTGTAGCTGCGCGAGACGAGGTCGAGGGTGCCTCCGTAGCGGGTGCGCAGGAGCGAGTCGAGGAAGTTCGAGAGGGTGGAGGGGTGGTTCCAGTCGAGGAAGGGCTCCGAGGCCGAGCGCACCGGCAGGTAGAGATAGAGGGTGAGGCCCGCCAGCCCCCACAGCGCGGCCGAGCCGCCGCCGCGCCAGACGACGGTCGCGACGGCCAAAGCCGCCACGGGCCAGTTCGCGCCCGTGCCGATGACCAAGGCCGGCACGGCGACGACGGCCAAGGCGGCCCAGAACAGGTCCTCGTTCCTGAGCGAGGGACGACGGGACAGCGCCAGCCAGGCGATACCCGGCGCCCAGAGGAGAAGATCCAAGCGGTTGCCGAGGAACAGGCCGGCGGCGAAGCACAGCGCGGGCCACAGCCGCTCCTCGCCTTCGGCGACGCGGATGGCCAATGCCAGCAGCGCCACCGCGCCCAGGACCCACAGCGCGTACATCTCCGAGACCTGGCCCACGGCCCAGGCGCGGCCGTTGCCCCAAAGGAGCAGGCCGGCCACGGCGGCCGGGAAGACTCCCAGGCGGCGGCGGACCTCCGCGAACAACAAGGCGACGGCGCCGGCCAGAGCGACGGCCGACAGCAGGTTCAGGCGGTAGGCGGGATTGGCGAGGGGGACGAGCAGGCCGAGCTTGGCGAGCAGGACGTACAACGGGTAGCCCGGGGGGTGCGCCACGCCCAAGGTCGCCCCGGCGAGCGTGAGTTCGCCCGAATCGCGCCAAGGCGCCAAAGCGGGGGGAAGGGCGGCCAGGTACGAGACGAAGGCGGCGAGGAAGACGGCGGGGGTCATCGACGCGCGAGCCTCCGGCGGGCGGAGGCGGCCCAGGACGCGTGCGACGGCTGGCCGGGCTCGCGGGCGGCGGCCTCGTCGAAGGCGGCGGCGGACTCGGCGAAACGGCCGCGGCCCCACTCCAGCGCGCCGAGGGAGGCCCACGGACGGGCGGCGCCCGGCTCGCGGCGCATCGCGTCGCGGTAGGCGGCCTCGGCTTCCTCGCGGCGGCCCAAGGCCTCCAGAGCGGCGCCGAGGTTGGTCGCGGGCTCGGCCTGGGACGGGACGAGAGCGGCCCAGCTGCGGTAGGCGCGGACGGCGAGGGGCGCGTCCTTGAGCCCCATCGCCCGCCAGCCCGCCACGCCGAGGGCATACGAGACGGCGGGGGGCACCCACAGCACGTCGGGGCCGTCCTCGATGGACTGTTCCAGCCACGAGACGGCTTCGGAGAGGCGGCCGGCGTCGAGGGCGGAGACCCCGCGCGAGTAGGGGATGAAGGCCGCGAGGGCGCGGCCGCGATAGTCGTGGGGAGGAGCGCGGCGGACGGCCACGGCCGCGTCGAGCGCGGCGGCGTCTAGCGGGGCGGGGCGGCGGAGCAGGCCGCCGGCGACGAGGGGTCCCCCAGGGAGCAAGGACGGGTTCAACGTGGAGTACCAGAGACGGCCGGAAGCGGCGGCGGCGCTCTCGACCGCGAGACGGCGCGATTCCTTCTCGGCGCGAGGCAGCTTGCGGAAATCAGGGCCGTACAGGCCGGGGAAGACGATGCCCCCGCGGTCGCGCAGCTCGACGTCGGGGCGCAGGCCGTGGGCCCAGCGCAGCGCCGCGAGGGAGTAGAAGGTATCGTCGCCGCCGTCCATCACGAACAACGCGTCCGGGGGCAGCGCGTCGAACAAGGTGCGGCCGTAGTCGTGGGTCAGATAGTCATGGCGCCAGGAACGCGTCGAGGCGCCGGCCAGCGGGGCCAGCAGCGCGACGGCGA
>CAZTZW010000506.1:0-2245 GCA_964618085.1 uncultured Elusimicrobia bacterium | reverse complement strand
GGTAGGCTTGCCGCCGGGACGGAACGAGTCCCAGGACCGCACGGGCGTCAGGCCCGCGCGCTTCAGTTCGGCTTAGAGACGCGGCTTGTCGTAGCCGCGCAGGATGAAGCGCGCCTTCAGCGGCTTCTTGCCCGGGTGGATGACCGTCCACTCGTTGACGATGACCGGGTCCCGGCCTTCGACGATGCTCGCGTCCTGGAGCACGTAGGCGCCGTCGGCGCGCCAGTCCCAATGCCGCTGCACGGGCTGGCGCCGCACGGCGGCCAGGTCGCGCACGTCGATGAGGAAGCGTCCGCCCGGCTTGAGCGCGCGGGCGACGCCTTCGAGGACCTTCCGGTCGTCGGCGAGGCGCGCGAAATAGCCGAAGCTCGTCCACAGGTTGACGGCCGCGTCGAACTCGCCCCGGAAGGGCAGGCGGCGCATGTCGCCGCGCACGAAGCGCGCCCGCGGCTGGCGGGCTCCCGCCAGGCGGGCGGCCTTCAGGTAGGCCGCGGTCTTGTCCACGCCGAGGACGAGCGCGCCGCGCCGCGCGAACTCCAACGCGTGACGCCCGGAGCCGCAGGGCACGTCGAGCAGGCGCTGTCCGGCCTTCAGGCCCAGGGCCTTCCAGACGAAGGCCGCCTCGTGGCGGGCCGCGTCGACGGCCTCGGGCGCGCCGGGGTCGAACACCAGCGGCCGGAAGAACGCCGCGGTCCAGTCCCGGCTCACAGGGAGTCGATCCAGCTCCCGAGGGCGGCCAGCACGTCCTCCGGGATGGCGTGCCCGCCCTCGAAGCGCAGGAGCTTCCCGCTCCAGCCGGCCGCGGCGAGCTCTTTCTCCAGCGCCAGCGCCTGGGCGAAGCCGAGGATGGGGTCCACCGAGCCGTGGCTCTGGAAGAATCGCAGACCTTTGCGCGCCGGGGCGAGCTTGCGGACGGAAGCGGCGTCCACCAAGGTGCCCGACAGCACGGCGACCCCGGCCGGAGAGTCCGCCATCCGCATGGCCAGGTCGACCGCCATCATCGAGCCTTGGGAGAAGCCCATCAGGACGAGGTCCTTCGCGGGCACGCCGAGCTCCTTCAAGAACGCCTGCGCGGCGCGTCTCGCGGCGGCCATCCCCTCCGGCTCCTCCCGCGACAGGTCGCGGGGCTTCCCGCCCCTCTGGGCCGCTTCGAAGGCCTCGACGTCGATGGGCCACCAGGCCTTGCCGCCCCAATCCAGCCGCAGGGGCGCGTCGGGGAAGAACCAGGAGCAGGGCTTCTTCAGCGGCGTCTCGAAGGCCAGCGGCGCCAGGTCGCGCATGTCGGCGCCGTAGCCGTGGAAGCAGACGACGGTCTTGGCGCCCTCGGCGGCGGGCACGGCCACGGCCTCCAGTCCGCCGAAGCGGACCAACTGCGCGCTGCGCTCGCTCATCCCCTCTCCCTTCTCTCGTGTCCGGCGCGGCCGGGCCGATAGCCGGCCTTCCCCCCGGGCTTCGGACGGCCCTTCAGGTGCGTGTGCTCGTGGAAATCCTTGTTCGCGCGCTCGCGCCGCGCCGCCAGCGCCTCTTTGGGCGGGTTGGCGCCGATGAGGCAGTCGCAGCCCGAGCCGATGAGGTCCTTGCGCCCCGCCGAGAGCAGGGCCTCGCGCACCTCGAAGTAGTTCTCCGGCTTGAAGAATTGGAGCAAAGCGCGCTGGAGGCGGCGGTCGCGCAGGCCGCGGGCGACGGGCACGGGAAGGCCGGTCTCCGGGTTCTTGCCCGTGTAGTACATGGCGGTGGCCAGGTCGTGCGGCGCCGGGATGAAGTCCTGCACCTGGTCGGGCTTGTAGCCGTTGCGCTTGAGGAAGACGGCGAGGTCGATCATCGCCTTGAGCCCCGAGCCCGGGTGCGAGGAGATGAAGTAGGGCACGAGGAACTGCTTCTTGCCCGCCTTGGCGCTCTCCGCCTCGAACTGCTTGGCGAAGTCCTCGAAGGTCCAGTGGCGCGGCTTCTTCATCAGCTCGAGGGTGTCCTTGTCCGTATGCTCGGGCGCGACCTTCAGGCGGCCGGAGACGTGATGCTTCGTCAGCTCGGAGACGTACTCCGGCGAGAGGCGCGCCAGGTCCATGCGGATGCCCGAGGACACGAACACCTTCTTCATGCCGGGGAGCTCGCGCGCCTTCTTCATCAGGCTGATGACGGGCTTATGGTCCGTGCCCAGGCATTTGCACACCGTCGGGTGGACGCAGGACTGGCGCTTGCAGATGGCCTCGATCTCGGGCTTGGTGCAGCGCATCTCGTACATGTT
>CAZTZW010000505.1:0-2254 GCA_964618085.1 uncultured Elusimicrobia bacterium | reverse complement strand
CCTTTGAGGAAGCCTGCCGGCCGCACCAGGCCCGCCTCGTCGAGGACCGCCGCCAGCGTCCCGAGCTTGACCTCGACGACGATGGCGCCGCCGCGGACCTTCTCCTTGCCCGTGAAGCGCGCGGGCTTCGCGAGGAGCTCCTCGAGCGCCAGCTGATGGGCGACGCGCTGGCTGGGCGAGAGGTAGAAACCGAGCACCGATTCGACCGCGGCGCGGCGGCCGAGCACCGGGTCGGTCCCGGCGACGGCGACGGCCAGGCCGTGCTCGGTGGGCCCCGGGCGCACCCCGCGGAAGGCGCAGCCGCCCAACAGGAGTCCCGCGAGCAGGACGCGCCTCATGACGCGGCCTCCACGGGCGCGGGCGCCTCTTCGCGCGGCGCGGCGGGCACCACGAAGTGGAACGTCGAGCCGGAGCCGAGCTTGGAGTCGAACCAGATCTTGCCGTTGTGCTTGGAGACGACCTCCCGCGCGATGGACAGGCCCAGGCCCGTCCCGGGCGCGTTGACGTCGGCCCGGTTGGAGGCGCGGTAGAAGCGCTCGAAGAGGCGCGGGTGGTCCTGCGGCGGGATGCCGATGCCGTCGTCGGACACCGAGACCATGAGGAACTCGCCCTTATCTTGGAGCTTGACCCGGATGCGTCCGCCGGGGTTGGTGAACTTGATGGCGTTGGAGACGAGGTTGTCGACCACCAGGCCGATCCAGCGCTCGTCGGCCAGCGCCCTGCACTCGCGCACGGGCGCCTCGCAGGACAACGTCTTGCCCGCCTCGGCGGCGACGGGCTGGTGGTTCTCCACGCTGAGGGACACGAGCTTGGCGAGGTCGACGGCGCGCATCTCCATCTTGGCGCCGCCCTCCAGGCGCGAGAGGTCCAGCAGGTCCGAGACCAGCCCGGACAAGCGCTTCGCCGCCGCCTTCGCGATGCTCAGGAATTTCATCTGTTGGGGGTTCAGCGCGCCCGTGTCGCCTTCCAGCATGACGGTCAGGAAGCCGGTGATGGTGGTCAGCGGCGTCTTGAACTCGTGGCTCACGGTCGAGACGAACTCATCCTTCATACGATTGAGGGTGGCCAATTGTTCCGCAGTCTGGGACAGCCGCCGGTTCAAAAGAGCCGTCTCCACCAGCACGGCGGCCTCCTCGGCGATGACCCCGACCAAGGAGAGGTGCTCGGCCGAGAAGGCGCCCACGCGCTTGGAGCCCACGCGCAGCACCCCGATGCAGCGCTCGTCGAGGACCAGGGGCACGACCATCAGCGAGTGGATGCTCCACAGCTTGGCGCGGCCCGGGTTGGTGTTCGGGTCGTTCTGAGCGTCGCCGCTGAGGAACGGACGCCGCGTCTTGAACACGCGCACGGAGGACGAATGCTCGTCGGCGAGCGGGATGCGCAGGAGCAGCTCCTCGCCCTCCAGCCCCCAGGCCCCGGACTGGGTGACCAGCTCGCCGGTGGACTCGTCGAGGATGAGGAAGGCGGCGAGGTCGGCCTCCAAAGAGCGGGCCACGATCGAGACGATGGCCCCCAACGTGGACAGCGCCTGCCCGCCGGAGCCGCCGACGGCGGCCTTGGCCACGTCGTGCAAGGTCTTTACTTCGCGGGATTTGCGGATGAGGCGGTCGTGGGTCTGCGAGAGCTCGGCCATCGCCGCGGTCAGGCCGCCCTCGAGCTTGGCGCTGGCCGCCGTGAGCTTGACGATGCCGGCGGAGACGTCCGCGGAGAATACGAGGCTGCGCGCGGCCAGCGCGAGGAGCGGCTCGACGCGGTCCAGCAGCGCTCCCGCCGGGTCGGCCTCGACCGCGACGAGCGCGCCGTGCGCTCCGCCCTCCTCGCCCCAGGAGCGCGCGAACGCGGCGCTGACGCCCTGGCTCGACAAAGCGCGCGTCAAAGCTCCCGCGTCCGCGCCGCCCAGCCGCCACGAGGCCGTCCCGCCGGCGGCGGCCGCGGCGAGCAAGCCCCCGTCCAGCGACAGGGCCTCCGCCGGCACGCGCGACCACACGTCGCCGCGGCGCGCGAGCAGCTCCACGCTGCCGTCCCCGCGCCGCGCCAGGACGGCCAAAGACAGCCCGGGCAGGCGCTGGTGCACCGCGCCCAGGGCGCGCTCGGCGGCTTCCACGAGGGCGCGCCCGGGACGCCGAGCCGCATGGCCCAGGTCCAGCAGCTCGGCCGCGAAGGCGCGCGTGTCGGCCAGCTCCGCGGCGCGCGCGTTGGCGGCGCGTTCCAGCGGCAGCGCCCGGCGGAAGATGAAGACCCACCAAACGGCCAT
>CAZTZW010000504.1:0-2269 GCA_964618085.1 uncultured Elusimicrobia bacterium | reverse complement strand
AAGACGGCGTCGCGGGCTGCTCGCCGCCCGGGCAGCAGTCGTGCGAGGCGGCCTGCTGCGCCGGCATGGCGCACAGGGGCCCCGCCCAGGACAGGGCGAGGGCCGCGACCGCCAACGTCGTCGCGAGCTTGCGCATCCTCATCAGTTTAACACGGAGAGCCCCTTCACGCAAGCCTCCCATGCAACGTATCGGCTCCTGCGCCGTTGTCCTATAATACCCTCATGGCCGCCGATGAAACGCTCGCCCGCCTGCTGGAGCGCCGCGCCGAGTTCCTCGCTTTCCTCCAATCGCGCGTGGGCGGCCAGGTCGAAGCCGAGGAGGTCCTCCAAGCCGCCTATGTAAAAGGGCTCAAAAGCCTCGACCAGGTCACGGACGAGACGGGCGTGGTTCCGTGGTTCTACCGGGTCCTGCGCTCGGCGATGATCGACCACCTGAGGCGAGACGCGTCGCGCCTGCGCATGGAGGACCGCCTGGCCGCCGAGGGCGAGCCCCTCGAGAAGCCCGACCCCGAGTTGGAGAAGGCCGTGTGCCAGTGCGTGAAGGCCATCGTGCCCGACCTCAAGCCGGAGTACGGGGAGATCCTCACCAAGGTGGAGGTCGAGGAGAAGTCGGTGGCTGAAGCCGCCAAGGACCTCGGGCTGACCCCCAACAACGCCTCGGTGCGCCTGCACCGGGCCCGGGAGTCCCTGCGCAAGGGGCTGATGAGCGCCTGCGGGGCCTGCGCCGAGCACGGCTGCCAGGACTGCACCTGCCGTCATGACTGACCGGCGGGTGTAATATCCCGGAGGGCCGCGCGTTCATCGGGTGAAGGGGCTTGAAGCCCCACCGGAGGACGCGATGAACCACTTGCACGAGCACGACGTCAATACGGGAGTCTTGGACCCGGTCTGCGGCATGGCCGTCGACCCGGCCGCCGCCAAGGGCGGGCGACACGTCCATGAGGGCACGACCTACCACTTCTGCAGCGTCTCCTGCCGCACCCGTTTCGCCGCCGACCCGGCCAGATACCTGACGGAGGCGGAGTCGGCCCCGGCGCCGGCGAAAGCGGGCGAGCTCTACACCTGCCCGATGCACCCCGAGGTGCGCCAAGAAGGCCCCGGGGACTGCCCCTTGTGCGGGATGTCGCTGGAGCCGCTCGAGCCTTCGGCCGAGGCCGCGGATGACGGCGAATTGCGCGACATGACGCGGCGTACCGTCATCGGCGGCGCTCTCGCCGCGGGCACGGTCGCGCTCGCGATGGGCGGCATGGCGCTGGGACACGACCTCCCCCCGGGTCTGGCGACGGCTTCCCCGTGGCTGCAACTGGCGCTGAGCGCGCCGGCGGTGTTCTGGGCGGGGCTTCCCCTGCTGCGCCGGGCCGTGGAGTCCGTCAAACGCCGCAGCCCGAACATGTTCACCCTCATCGGACTGGGCGTGGGCTCGGCGTTCCTCTACAGCGCAGCCGCCACGCTCGCGCCCGGACTCTTCCCGGCCTCGGCGCGCGACGCACACGGGATACTCCACCTCTATTATGAAGCGGCCGCGGGCATCACGGCTCTGGCCTTGCTCGGCCAGGTGCTGGAGCTGCGCGCGCGCAAACGCACCGCCGGGGCCATCCGAGCCTTGCTCGACCTCTCCCCCAAAACCGCCTTGCGCGTGGCGGCTGACGGCTCCGAGGCCGAGGTGTCGCTCGATGAGGTCGGCGTGGGCGACCGCCTGCGCGTGCGCCCCGGCGAGAAAGTTCCCGCCGACGGCGCCGTGCTCGAAGGCGAGAGCTTCGTCGACGAATCGTTGGTCACCGGCGAGCCCATGCCCGTGCGCAAGCGCAGCGGCGACGAGGTCACCGGCTCGACCTTGAACCAGACGGGCGGCTTCCTGATGGTCGCCGAGAAGGTGGGCCGCGACACCTTGCTGGCGCGCATCGTGAACCTGGTGGCCGCGGCCCAGCGCAGCCGCGCCCCCTCCCAGGGCCTGGCCGACCGCGTCTCGGCGTGGTTCGTGCCGCTGGTCGTGCTCGCGTCCTTGCTGGCGGGCACGGCCTGGCTGTTGTTCGGGCCCGAGCCGCGGCTCTCGCACGCCGTGGTCGCAGCCGTGTCCGTGCTCATCATCGCCTGCCCGTGCGCCTTGGGGCTGGCCATCCCGATGTCGGTGATGACGGCCGTGGGGCGCGGCGCTTCGGCCGGCATCCTGATACGAGACGCCGAGGCGCTGGAGATCCTGGCCGTGGTGGACACCCTGGTGGTGGACAAGACCGGCACGCTTACCGAGGGCAGGCCGCGCTTGAGCGAG
>CAZTZW010000503.1:0-2269 GCA_964618085.1 uncultured Elusimicrobia bacterium | reverse complement strand
GGGTCGTTCAGCCGAGCCAGGCAACTCGCCGATCTGCTGACGCTGCGGCCCCTGCCCCGAGCGCTGTGGACCGGCGCCGTCGACGCGAAACAAGCCCAGGCCCAGCTCTCGGCCGCGCATTGGCAGACGTTCAAGTTCTTCATGGGCTCGCGCGTGGGCCTGCTGCGCTCGATGATCAAGGAGCAAGAGGAAAAGAGCCGCGGCGTCGACCGCTCGGTGAAGGACCTCGAGGGGATGTGGATCGCCTGGCGCACGAAGGGCTACTCCGGCGGCGTGCAGACCGCGGGCTTCGAGGTGGCCGACCGCGACACCATCCGCGCGCAGGCGGAGCAGACCTGGCGGCGCTACTTCCCCAAGGACGAAGCGTCGACCTCGGCCTTCATGCGCTATCTCGAGCGCGTCGACCGGCTGGTGCCGGCTTCGCGCCCCAGCAACTACCGCAAGCTCGCCTTCGGCGCCATCTTCCTGACGCCCATCGTGCCCGTCGCCGAGCTGGCGGCGCGGGTGGATTCCATGCTCTCCGAGGCGCATCTCGCCGCCATCGCCAAGCACCGCGCCGAGCGGCAGGACGCGATCGTCGCCTCGTTCAAGGCCGCCGTGCTCGTCTCCATCCGCCAGGTCAACGCGTCCCTGCCCGCGGGCAAGAAGATCGTCGCCATGTCCATGCTGGGCTCCTACTCCATCGGCCAGTCCACGCCCGACAGCGACATCGACTACCAGCTCATCACCCAGGACGGGAGCTCCGACGCCATCGAGCCGTTCAAGAAGGCGTTGGACGGGAACTGGACCGAGAACCGGCTCGAGAAGATCGAGGCCTTCCAGTTCGCGCTCCCGCCCTCGCCCGAGGTGGTGCGCGCCAGCTTCAACGAGGGCTACGTCATCATCTCGCCCGACCCCGCGGCCGTCGCCGCCCTGTCCACCGACCGCTTCGACCCGCCCGTCCCCACCGCGTGGTCGCGCCTGCGCGGCCGCCTGTTCTCCGCCGCCTACAAGGCCTGGATCCTGCTGAACTTCCGCCTGGCCGACCTGCGCGATAAGTTCAGCTAGTCGGGCTTCCTTGACAACCCCCGCGCGGGGGACCATACTAAGGAAGCATGGCTCCTCCTAAGACGTCGGCGGCGTCCGTCGCCCCGCTCATCGAGGCCGTCTCGCGCGTGTTCGTGGGCAAGCCCGACGTCGTGCGGCTGACGGTGACCGCCCTCATCGCCCGCGGCCACCTGCTCATCGAGGACGTGCCCGGCATCGGGAAGACCTTGCTCGGCGTGGCGCTCGCGCGCTCCTTCGGGGTGAGCTTCCGGCGCATCCAGTTCACCAACGACCTCCTGCCTTCCGACGTGCTCGGCCTGACGGTCTTCGACCCCAAGGAGGGCCGCTTCGACTTCAAGCCGGGGCCCGTCTTCTCCCACGTCCTGCTCGCCGATGAGATCAACCGCTCCACGCCCAAGACCCAGTCGGCCCTGCTCGAGGCCATGAGCGAGCAGCAGGTCACCATCGACGGCAAGACGCACGCTCTGCCCGACCCCTTCCTCGTCATCGCCACGCAGAACCCCGTCGAGTACCACGGCACCTTCCCGCTGCCCGAGGCCCAGCTCGACCGCTTCCTCCTGCGCGTGCGCATCGGCTATCCCGCTCACGAGGACGAGATGCGCATCCTGCGCGAGCGAGACCATCCGCCCTCCATCGAGCAGCTCCAGTCGGTGCTGAGCCAGGCCGACGTGCTCGCGCTGCAGGCGCGCGTGGACGCGGTGCGCATCGACGACGCCCTGCTGGACTACGCCGTCCGCTTCGCCGAGGCCTCGCGCCGCGCCAAGGGCGTGCGCCTGGGGCTGTCCCCGCGCGGCACGCTGGCGCTGTGCCGGGCCGCCCGCGCCCACGCTCTCGTCGACGGACGCGAGCACTGCGTGCCCGACGACCTCAAGGCCGTGGCCGTGCCGGTGGCCGCGCACCGCCTGCTCCTGGACACGAGCCTGTACGGGGTCGCCCGCGTCGACGAGGCCGAGGCCGCGGTGGCGGCGCTGCTCCAGAGCGTCCCCGCGCCCTAGCCATGCGCCCGACGCGCTTGGGCCTGTGCGCGGCCGGTCTCGCCGCGCTGACGCTGTTCGCGGCCGGCTCCACCGGCAACAACCTCCTCTACCTGCTGTTCGCCGCCGCCGTCTCGGCGCTCGGCGTCTCGGCCGTCCTGGCGCGCCGGGCCCTGTCGGCGCTGGACGTCGTCTACGAGGAGCCCGGCCAGGCCTTCCGCGGCTCTTCCTTCATATTGCCGGTGACT
>CAZTZW010000502.1:0-2276 GCA_964618085.1 uncultured Elusimicrobia bacterium | reverse complement strand
AGCTGGCCAAGGCCGAGGCCGTCGTCGTCTGCGCCGTGCCCGACGCCGCGGGGGAGGGGGAGCTCCTCTCCGTCTCGCGCGTGCGGGCGCTGGTGGGCCTGGAGGACGGCCGCTCGGCCGTGCTCGACGAGGCGGCCGCGCTCAAGGCCAAGGACGTCTTCGCCTCCAAGACGCTGAAGACCGGCTGGGACCTCAAGGGCTCGCGCGCCGCGCTCGCCAAGGTCGGCCTGACCCTCGGCGGCCCCGCCTTCGACGCCAAGCTCGCCGCCTACTGCCTCGACCCCAACGGGGCGCGCGACCCGAAGGCCGCCGACATCGAAGCCGACCTCCTGGCCCGGGCCTCGTCGTCCTGCGGGCGCCGGAACATGCTCAAGAAGCTGAAGGACGTCGGGACCCTGTCCTTGTTCGAGGACGTGGAGCAGCCGCTCTCCGGCGTCCTCTACGACATGGAGCGCGCCGGCGTGCTGGTCGACGAGGACTACCTGCGCGACCTCTCGACGGAGTTCCTCTCCCAGCTCAAGAGCCTCCAGAAGGACATCGATAAGCTGGCGGGCGCCCCGCTCAACGCCCAGTCGCCCAAACAGCTGGGCGAGGTGCTCTTCGACAAGCTGGGCCTGCCCGTCCTGCACAAGACGGCCAAGGGCGGGCGCTCCACCGACGAGGAGACGCTCCAGGCGCTCTCCGCCCAGCACGCCCTGCCGGGCAAGATCCTCGAGTACCGCGAGATCGCCAAGCTCGAGTCCACCTACGTGCGCGGCCTGCTCGAGCACATGGACCCCGAGACGCGCCGCGTCCACACCACCTTCGACCAGACCGGGGCCGCGACCGGCCGCCTCTCGTCTTTAGACCCTAATCTTCAGAACATCCCCATCCGCACCGAGGCCGGCCGCCGCATCCGCAAGGCCTTCATCGCGCCCAAGGGGAAGATCCTGGTCTCCGCCGACTACTCCCAGATCGACCTCCGCGTGCTGGCTCACGAATCGCTGGACCCGACCCTCATGAAATCGTTCGAGGATGGCGAGGATATCCACCAGCGCACCGCCTCCGAGATCTTCCACGTCCCCGCGTCCTCCATCACCACCGACCAGCGCCGCGCGGCCAAGGCCATCAACTTCGGCATCGTCTACGGCCAGACCGCCTTCGGCCTCTCCGCCCAGCTCGGCATCTCCCAGCAGGAGGCCGGCGCCTACATCAAGAAGTACCTGGAGCGCTACCCCGGCGTCTCGGCCTGGGTCGAGTCCAACCTCGCGAAGGCGAAGAAAGAAGGCTGCGCGCGGACCTTGCTGGGCCGCGTGCGCTGGCTGCCCGACCTCGCCGCCAAGAACGCGGCCGTGCGCCAGTTCACCGAGCGCGCCGCGCGCAACACGCCCATCCAGGGCGGCGCCGCCGACATCATCAAGCTGGCCATGCTCGAGGCCGCCAAGCAGTTGGCCAAGGGCCGCTTCGCGGCGACCATGCTCCTGCAGGTGCACGACGAGCTGCTCTTCGAGGTGGAGAAGGCCGACGTGCCCGCCTTCGCCAAGTGGATCAAGCAGGTCATGGAGGAAGCCTACGAGCTCAAGGTGCCTCTCGTGGCCGACGTGAAGACCGGCCCGAACTGGAACGACATGGAGAAGGTGAAGTGACCCGAATCTTCCGCCACGACCCCATCGATTTCAACGCCCTGCCGCCCGCCATCAAGGGGCTGATGGCCGCCCAAGTCGCGGGCTTCATCGTCTCCTGGATCGTCGGACGCCCGCAGATCAACGACATGTTCGGCCTGGTGCCGCACCACGTCCTCTTCGACCGCTGGCTGTGGCAGCCGTTCACCTACCTGTTCCTGCACGGCGGCTTCTGGCACCTCCTCTTCAACCTCTTCGCGCTGTGGATGTTCGGCATGCCCGTGGAGTCCCAGTGGGGCGGCCGCGAGTTCGTCAAATACTTCTTCCTGTGCGGCCTGGGCGCGGCGCTGTGCACCGTCCTGCTGGCGCCGGGATCCTCGACGCCCACCATCGGCTCATCCGGGCCCGTGTACGGGCTCATCGTGGCGTTCGCCCTCCTTTATCCGGACGCGGTGGTCTACCTCTACTTCCTCATCCCGGTGCGCGCCATCCACATGGCCATCATCTTCGCGGCCCTGGAGTTCTTCACCGGGATGTCCGGGTCTCGACCGGGCATCGCCAACTTCGCCCATTTCGGCGGCATGTTGGTGGGCTACCTCTACATCCGCTGGTGGTGGACGATCAAGCTCAAGACGAAGACCTACGGCACGATCCCGCAGTACCTGTTCAAGGCCA
>CAZTZW010000501.1:0-2309 GCA_964618085.1 uncultured Elusimicrobia bacterium | reverse complement strand
CGGCGGCTTCCTGCTGCTGCACGTCGCGCCCGCGCGCCGCGCCGCCGTGCGCCGCGCGCTCGGTACGTGGCGCGAGATACCGTTCCGCTTCGAGCCGGAAGGGTCCAAGATCGTCTATGTCACCCGCTGAGACGCGCTACCGCCGTCTCTCCATCATCGTGCCGGTCTACAACGAGCGCGCCACCGCGGGCGTCCTGCTGGACCGCGTGCTGGCGGCGCCGCTGCCCGGGGGTCTCGAGAAGGAGGTCCTCATCGTGGTGGGCCCCTCGACCGACGGCACCGAGGAGCTGATGCAGGGCTACGCGGGCCGTCCCGGCGTCAGCATCTTCAGGGAAGACAGCCCCCGCGGCAAGGGCGCGGCCGTGCGCACGGGCCTCGCCAAGGTCACGGGCGACCTGGTCCTGGTGCAGGACGGCGACCTCGAGTACAACCCCGAGGAGTACCCGGGCCTGCTCGCTCCCCTGCTGGAGGGCCGCTGCGACGTGGTGCTCGGCTCGCGCGCGCTCGACCGGCTGCAGCAGTGGCAGTACCGCCAGTTCACCGGCTTCGTCGAGCGCGTCTACGGCGCGGTGGTCAACTGGGGCGGGATGATGTACACCCACCTGTTCAACTTGCTCTACGGCACCTCCCTCACCGACGGCGCGACGATGTTCAAGATCTTCAAGGCGTCCGACCTGCGCGAGCTGACCCTGCGCAGCGACGGCTTCGACTACGACTGGGAGCTCATCGCCAAGCTCGCGAAGAAGGGCCGCTCCTTCCTGGACCTGCCCGTGGCCTACAAGGCGCGCAGCCGCGCCGAGGGCAAGAAGATCCGCTTCTGGCGCGACGGCTGGCTCGTGTTCCGCGCGATCGTGCGCTACCGCTTCTTCGACTGAGGCGCGAGCAGCGCGCACAGCCCGAGCAGGAGCGCGGGCATCACCGGCAGGCGGTAGCGGATCTGGCTGACGCTGACCATGTGGAGGGCCATCGTCCCCGCCACCCACAGCCATAGCGGCCAGACGCGCTCCCAGCGGCGCCTCAGCGCCCAGAGGCCGGCCAGGCCGCCGAGGATGAGCGCGGGCTCGAAGAGCAGGCTGACGGCCACCAGCAGGCCCAGCGGGGCGCCCGCCGTGGGATTGGAGTTGCCGCGCTGGTCGTAGGCGCGGTCGGTGCGCGGATAGAAGCGCCAGAAGTGGACGAACTTGCGGCCCCACTGGCGCAAAGTCCGCGCCGGGTCCTCGGCCATGAAGCGCAGGGCCGCGCGCTTGAGCGCCGCGTCGCGCTCGGCGTCGGGCAGGCCGAGCGTGGAGCGGTGGAGCTCCGAGCGCTCGAAGGCGGCCTGCGCGTGCGTCGTGTCGACGTCGTTCTCATCGAGGTAGAGGACGCCGTGCACGAGCGCGAGGCCCCCGTGGGTGTCGAGCGTGAAGGTGCCGACGGCGAGCTTGTTGCGCAGGGACATCGCGCCCAGGGGCAGGGCCCAGCACAGCGCCGCGACGGCCAGCAGCTTCCAGTCCCAGCGGCGCGCGGCGCACAGGCCCGCCGCCGCGAGCCAGACCGGGATGAGGACGTAGGCCGCCTCGGCCCGGCAAAGGCCGGCGAGCCCGAGGAAGAAGCCGGCGGCGGCGGGAGCGGCCCAGCCGGGCTTCCCGCCGAGGCTCGCGCACAGGAACCATAGTCCCGTCACCGACAGGAGCAGGTAGGGCGACTCGCTCATCAGCAGGCCGGAGTAGTACACGAAGAACGGGTATACCGCGGCGATGACGAGGGCCAGGCGGCCGGCGCGGGGGGAGACGACGGTCTCGGTCAAGCGGCCGATGAGCCAGGGGAGCGCCGCGCCCAGGACGGCCAAGGCGACGCGCGCGCCGGCCAAGCCGCCGAAGAGCCGGTAGCAGGAGCCGAACAGGACCGCCGGCACCAGCGAGACGACGTCGAGGACGCCGCGGGCGCCCAAGGTCCCGGTCTCGGCGAACTGGAGGGCCATCGCGTTGAAGCCGAGCTCGTCGGTCTGGTGGTAGTGGCCGCCGAGCTTCCAGGCGAAGGCGACGCGCAGCGCGAGCCCGAGGAGCAGCCACGGCCAGGCAGGCCCGTCGAGGGCGCGGTCGAAGAGCCGCTTCACGGCTTGCGGGCGACGAGGATGACGTTGAGCCCGAGCTCGAAGGTCTCGCAGACCTCGACCTCGAAGCCCGTCTCGCGCGCCCAGCCCGCGAGGCGGCGCGGCCACAGGTTGAAATCGCGGTGCTCGCCTTCCGCGACGTCGCGCACGATGCCCATGAGGCGCAGGAGCTCGTGCACGTAGATGCCGAAGCGCGACGGCGTCGTCAGGATGAGGC
>CAZTZW010000500.1:0-2318 GCA_964618085.1 uncultured Elusimicrobia bacterium | reverse complement strand
ACGACGAAGGGCGCGGAATCCCGGCGGAACTCGTCCGTCAGGCGTTCGGCCGCGGCGTAAGCCGCCTGCGGGTCGGGGGTGGCGTCGCCGGCCCGGCCGAGCTCCATGGTGCCGCGCACATAGTCGCCCCGCCGCTCCTCCAGGCGCGCGGAGAGAGCCTTCATCTCGGCGCGCAGCGCGTCGGCGGCGCGGTCCGTGTCGGACGCGGCGGCGGGAAGGGCCCAGGCGAGGGCCAGCACGGCGAGGCGCGAGGCGCGGCTCATGGTCCTAGGATAGCACGCCCGGGGCCCGATTTTGATTTGATTGCGGCATGGACCGATGCGCGCGCTGCGGGGCCGAGTTCGGCTGCGGCATGAAGGAAGGGAAGACCTCCTGCTGGTGCGCGGAGCTGCCCGCGGTCCTGCCCGTCCCCGCCGAGGGCGAGGGCGCCTGCCTGTGCCCCGACTGCCTGCGCGAGGACGTCGCCAAGGCCCGCCTGCGCCTGGGTCAATGCCTGGACTGCGGCCACCGCAAGCCGCTGCGGAGCAAGGGCGGGGACGACTTGGTGCTGTGCGGCCGCGCGGCGGACGAGCCCGCCTTCCCTAAATACCCGCGCCTGCCGATGCGGGAGTGCGCGGGGTTCGAGCGGCCGGCGAAGAGGGCCTAGCTCAGAAGCCGACGTGCAGGGCCGGGCAGCGCGTCCGGAGGAAGGCCGCGAGCGCGGCGTCGGTGAACTTGAACTCGTGCTCTCCGTGGGCGTAGGAGAACACCTCGGGATTCCTCACCGTGCAGGTCTGCCCGTGGGCGGAGCGGAAGGTGGACTCGGCGCCGGCCCGGCCCGAGGGCGATTCGCCCATGCGGAAGCCCGCGTCCAGCATCAGGCCGGCGTAGCGCGGGAACTCCACGCCGCCCCGCTCGGCCGGGTCGAAGCGCGGCGAGACCGTCACGTCCCCGCGGTCGAGGGAGGCGAGCTCGGCGGCCGCCGTGTCGAACGTCGCGCGGGCGCCGTCGGCCATGACCACCGTCAGGGTCTTGGCGGCCTCGTCCGCCTCGACGGCGAGCGCGCCGGAGCGGGGGAAGAAGAAGAACTCGCGCGCGGAGGTGAGGGTGGAGACGTCTTCCCCGTCGCCGTAGGAGCTGAACACCATCAGCATGCCGTCGCTGTAGAAGGTGTAGTCGCGGTAGACGAGGCCGTGCGACTGGTTGCTGTGGGCCGAGACGAAGCAGCGGCCGTCGTCGAGCCGGTCTCCGTACACCTGGGTCCCGCCGATGTGGACGGGCTTGACCCGGCAGTCCGCCGCGGCGGGGGACGCGAGCGCCGCGAGGAGGACCGCGGCGGCCGTGGCCCTCATCCCTTGCGGGCCTCGAAGACGCAGGTGGCGACGCAGGCGCACGTCGCGCCGCCGCCGCCGCCGTAAGAGGGCATGCCGCAGGGCTGGTCGGAGCGGCCCGAGAGACGGTCGGACGCGAGGGCCTCGGCGATGACGTCGCCGAAATCGTACTTGCCCGAGCCGCACGCGCCCGGGCAGTCGTTCTCGATCATGAACGGGTCCTGCGCGCCGATGTTGATGACGCGCTCCTCGAGGATCTGGCCTTGGGCTCCCTTGATGGAGAGGGAGGCCTTCAGGGCGGCGATGCCGGGGAAGTTCATGCTGAGGGTGCCGGCGGCGCGGGCGTCGTCTGCCGCGCTCTGGGCGCGCTGGAGCTTCTCGTCGTTCTTGCTGGGTCCGACCTTGCGCTTCTTCTTCTTATAGAATTCTGCCATGTGTCCCGGACTCTAGCACATATTGATACGATTGCTCCCGATGGCGGAAACGCTCAGGACGGCGCTCGACGCGGTCGCGGGGATGGGCGCCGCCGGCGGCGCGGCCTTCATCCTCCTCTACGCGCTGGCCTGCGTGGCCTTCATGCCCGCGGTGGTGCTGACCCTCGGCGCGGGCGCGGCGTTCGGCCTGGTGCGCGGCTTCCTGCTGGTCTGGGCGGGAGCGACCTTGGGCGCCGCGCTGGCTTTCCTGGCGGGACGCTACCTCCTGCGGGACTGGGTCTCGGCCCGCTTGGAGCGCTTCCCCGTGTTCCGCGCCGTCTCGCGCGCGGTGGGGAAAGAGGGCTGGCGCGTCGTCATCCTCACGCGGCTGTCGCCGGTGCTGCCCTTCGTCCTCCTCAACTACGCCTACGGCCTGACGAGCATCCCGCTGCGCGAGTACGTCTGGTCCTCCTGCGTCGGCATGGTGCCCGGCACCTTGCTGTACGTGTGGCTGGGGGCGGCCGCGGGCGAGGCGGTGCGCGCCGGGGCGGGCGGCCGCGCGCGGACCCCGGCCGAGTGGGCCTTCTTCGCGGTC
>CAZTZW010000499.1:0-2318 GCA_964618085.1 uncultured Elusimicrobia bacterium | reverse complement strand
TGGCGGCCTGCGCGCAGGGCGAGAGCGCCGCCGAATCCGCTGCCGTGGCCTCGTTGGTCGCGACGGAGACGCTCGCCGCCGCGCGCGCCGCCCTCAAGGCCGCGCCCGACCCGATCGCGGCCGCTCACACGCGCGCGCTCGAGGCCGCGCGCGCCGCGAAGGCCCTGCCCGCGCCGGACCGCCACGCGCTCATCCAGCGGCTCGTGGTCGTGGCCCGGGCCGACGCCGCGGTCCAGACCGAGGAGGCCGCGGGCTTGAGGGAGCTGGCCGCCGCGTTGGGGGTGGCGCCGGATTTCGTGGACAAGATCCTGAGGTTCTTCGAATAGGAGGCGGGCATGGGATTGGAGCGAGCGGCGGTCGAGGGGATGGGCGCGGGCGGCGGCGCGAGTTTCGCGGAGGTCATCACATTCATCGCGAACAAGGCGGGCCTCAAGTGCGTGGTCAAGACCCCGGAGATGGTCGTCGTGCCCTTCGACATGGGCGAGGGCCGCAAGCAGAACGTCTTCGTGACCTTCCTGGGGACCGACGCCGCCAATCAGAACATCGTCTCGGTGTTCTCGCCCGCGCTGAAGATGGCGCAGGGCCAGGAGATCGGCGCCAAGACCGCCAACGACCTCTTGCGCCGCACCGCCAAGCTCTCGCACGGCGCCTGGGCCATCATCACCATCGGTCCCGACGATTACCTGGGCTGCCTGGAGACCTTGGCCTTGGAGACGATGCAGCCCGAGGAGCTCAAGTACGCCTGCTTCGGCACCAGCGCGACGGCCGACGCCCAGGAGAAGGCGCTGGGCGTCGATTCCTTCTAGTAGATCGTTGCTTCCGAGCGACTACTCAGGTATCTGGCGCAGCAGTTCAAGGGCGCGCTCACGCCGACGGGCGGGATTCGTCGAGCTTCTTATGATTTGCGCGGCATTATCGAGTTCCTGCTCCGTGATCACGGATGCGAGGATGGACGCGGGGTCGCTGTCGGCGTGATTCGCGCGTAGCCGCGCCTTGTCGACCAGCCGGGGCTTCCCCTCGAGGATGACGACCTTGAATCCTCTTCCGGGGTGATGGCGGAGCCGTCGTTGGGCATCAGGACGGCGTGGACGGGCGCCGTGGCGAGGAGGAGAACGGCGAGCAGGATGTTCATGCCGGCGGCGCTCATTCGTAAGTCACGGCGGAGCCGCCGTTCGAGTCGAAGAGCATGGTGGGCTTCCCGCCGGGGTTGAGGAGCGGGGCCGTCTGTTCGAGGATGGCGCGGGCGTTCTCGGCCTGCTTCGCGGTGAGGACCATGGCGGCGATGGCGCCGTTCAACGCCTCGAGCTCGGGTGTTCCGAACGTCGTTGCGAGGATGGCGGAGGGGCCGCCGGGGACGGCTTTCTTCAGTCGATCCACGTCGATCAGGTAGGGGTTCCCGTCGATGATGACGACGCTCAAGCCTTTCGCTTTCAACTTCTCCGGTGCGATGCGGACGAGCAGGTTCCCACTGACATGCCAGTCGCTAATCTTCTTTGGGTCCACCATGCAGTACAGCCCGAGCCCGCGCTGTATATCCGGCAGGACCCGGACTTGATCGCGCGCCGCGGCGCAGGCCTCGATCTGCCGGCGGATCGTGGGGGTAGCCACGGCGTCGATGAACACCTCGGCCGCGATTTCGACGGACGCGCGCTGATCGAAGCTGAGGTCGTAGGAGCGCGCGGGTGCGGCGACGAGAAGCAGGAGGACGGCGAGTCGGATATTCATTTCAGCACCTCTTATTGGTTGTAGTCGTCGTTCTTTATATAGCGGTTTAGGTAGCTGAGGCCGCCGGCGTCCGCCGGGGCCGTCTGGCGCAGCAACTCCCGGGCGCGCTCCCGCTGGCTGGCCGACTGCGCCGCGATGCCGACCGCGCTTGCCGCGATATCGAGCGTATAGCTCGAGACCTCGGCCTGCAGGACGAGCTCGGGAGAGCTGTTGGGCGGCAGTGCGCGCAGCCGCTCCGCGTCGATGAGCGAGGGTTTTCCTTCGAGGGTGACGACCTTGAAGCCTGCGCGCAAGACGGCTTCCGGCGCGGCGTAGGCGATGGGCTTGGCCGTGCGCGTCTCCCCGTCGCGGGGGGTGTTGGTCTTCGCGATGCAGTAAAGGCCGACGCCGAGGTTCGTTTCCGCAGTGAGACCGAGGGTGCGTGGTGAGACGCATTCGACGATGGACACGCGGGTGCTCCGGTCGTTGAGGGCGTTGATGAACAGGGCTTCGATGCGCGTGACGAGGGCGCGGTGGGCGGCCGCGGCCGTATCGGCATTGGCGGTCGATGCGGAGCAGGAGAGGAGGAGCGCGACGAACAGGTTTCTCATGCC
>CAZTZW010000498.1:0-2331 GCA_964618085.1 uncultured Elusimicrobia bacterium | reverse complement strand
CGGGGCGGCTTCGCGCCTGACCGGCATCCCGATCTGGACTTTGCGCTGGATCGAGAAGCACGGGCTGCTGCGCCCCAACCGCACCGAGGGCCGCCAGCGCTTGTATACCGACACGGAGCTCGACCAGCTCCGCGCGGTGCGCGGCCTCATGGAGCAGAAGGTCAACCTCGCCGGCATCCGCGTCATCCTCAAGATGCGCGCGGGCGCCCCCGCCTAGCCGTCCTTCCTCCGCAGGTCCCGACCCAATCTTCGCGGGTACGAGTCCTAAAGGTCCCTGGGCCCCGTGGGTCCTATAACCGGGAACCGCTGGGACTCTTGGACCTATTGATGCAGGTCAACTCTTCCTAAGATGGCCGCACGCTCTTAGTAGAAGGCGTCGCGGTACGACCTGACATCATGGGAGAACGAGGATGAACCACACGTTCGAGCTGCGCCGGAGCCTCCGCTCCGGTCTCTCCGTCGCCGTCGCCTTTTCCATTCTGCTCACCGCGCAGCTGCCGGCCGCGGCCTCCATCGGTCAGGCCGCGCGTTCCACGGCCGGCCGCCCTCTGCCGGTGCCGCCCGCTCTTCCCGCCGCATCGCTCGGGCTTGCGCCGCTGAGCGCCGCGTCCCTCGCGCCCCTGTCCGGAAGCCTCTCCGCGCCGGCGGCCGCGCCGACCGCCCGTCCGGAAGGCGCTCTCCTCGTCGCGCCCGCCGCCGCGCTCCTCGCCGCCCCGGCCGACGCGCCGCGCGCGCCGCAGACGCCGCGCCTGGCCGAAGGTCCCGACGCCGGCCCGCGCTGGGTGGAGCCCGCCGGAGAGCCCGCGCCCGAGCCCGTGAGACGGGAGGACGGCCCCCGCTGGGTCGCCCCCAAGGCTCCGGCCTCCGCGCCCAGCCGCCTGCGCGCCGTCTTGTCGAAGGTCCTGCCCTTCCTCGGCACGGGCGAGGCCTTCGACGGCTCGTCGCGCCGCAAGGAGCTGGCGGACGGCTCCGTCGCCGGCAAGGCCTCGACCTCGAACCGCTCGCGCCTGGCGGCCCACTCCCACTCGCACCGCCACGATATCGTCCAGGACATCTCCATCCCCACGCCCGAGGCCGTGCGCCGCGTCGCCGCGGCCGCGAAGGCGACCCCGACGTGGGTCAAGTACGCCGCGCCCGCGGCCATCATCGGCCTGACCGCCGCCATCTTCTCCGCGAGCATCGTGCCCGCCGCCGTCGTCTCCGGCGCGCTGATGCTGTCCATCCTGGCGCACGAGTCCGCGCACATCCTCGGCCTGCGCATCTGGGGGGACAAGACCCCCGCGCTCGCCGGCCGCGACACCATCAACCCGCTCAAGCACATCTCGCTCCTGGGCACCGTCCTCGTCCCGGCGGCGAGCCTGATCGTCTCCATGGCCGCCATCGGCTTCCCCGTCCTCTTCGGCTGGGCCAAGCCCGTGCCCGTGGACTTCAACAACCTCAAGAACCCGAAGACCGACGCCGCCAAGGTCGCCGCGCTCGGGCCGCTGACGAACCTGGCGCTGGCCGCCGTCGCGGGCCTGGCCTACCTGGCCTTCCCGGCCGCGGGCGTCGTCTCGATGGCCCTGCTCACGCTGTTCAAGATGAACCTGGCGCTCACCGCCTTCAACCTCCTGCCCCTGCCCTTCCTCGACGGCGGCAAGATCCTGACGGCCATGCTGCCCCGGAGCTGGTACGCGAAGTGGACCCACGACCCGCACCTGCCCCTCGGCTACCAGCGCATCTACAAGGCCATCTACGAGGGCCCGGCGAACCTCCTCTCGCGCCTGCACGTCCACTCCTTCGACCACGTCAACGGCCTGACCCGCCTGGCGAGCCTCGCCGCGCTCGGCGCGTTCTACGCCGCCTTCTTCACCGTGCTCCAGGTCCCGCTGATGTTCCTGGCGCTGCCGTGCTCCTACGACTACTGGTGCATCCGCGAGAAGGTCCGCTCCGAGGCCGCCGTGAAGGACCTCATGGACATCATGAGCCAGTGGAGCAACGTCATCGTGCAGATCGCCGAGGACAAGGGTCTCGACAGCGAGGTCTCGGCCTACGAGACCGAGCACGCGATGAAGAACGCGCTCGAGACCCTCATCGACGAGCTCATGGCCAAGGAGGAGTTCAAGGCCCTCTCCGACGCCGAGAAGATCGACCGCTTCATGACCGCCTATCCGGACCGCGCCGCCGACTTCCTCAAGGACAAGGCGATGACCGAGGACTCCAAGGAGAAGATCCTGGAGGTCCTTCGCGACGGCCGCAACTCTCCTTATTATGAGCGCGTCCGCGGTTGGCTCAAGGACCACGACATCTTCAAGCGCTTCGATGCCGTGCGGAAGGCTCTGCACATGCCAC
>CAZTZW010000497.1:0-2333 GCA_964618085.1 uncultured Elusimicrobia bacterium | reverse complement strand
GCGGCGGCGTGCGCTGGGACGCGCGCGCGGGCCGCGCCGTGTCGACGTGGCTGGAGGCCGGAGGACGCCGCCTCGAGCGCGCGGCCGGCGGCCCCGTCCGCTCGCTGTCCCTGCGGGCGCACAAGCTCGGAGCCTCCTTGTTCGCCGACGCGGGGCTCGCCTCGCGCGTCGCGCTCTTCCGCGCCCGCTGCCCCGTGGAGAGCGCGGTCGTCGAGTTCGAGGGGGAGGGCAAGACCGCCCGCCCCACCGGGCGCTGGTCCTTGGTCCTGTCGCGCCCCGAGCCCTGGCCCCGCTTCCTGCGGCTGGACCTGGCCGCTCCCTTCGCCGAGCGCGCGACCGAGCTCTCCTTCCTCCTGTTGTCGCGCCGCGTGCGCGAGCTGGGCTTCGAGGGCGAGACGCCGCGAGCCCGCCTGTCGGCATGACCCTCGCCGTCCTCCTCGCCGCGGCGCTGGCCGCGCCTTCCTCCGCGGCCCGCTTGGAGGTCCGCTGCGACGCGCGCGTCGACGTGCTCGGCGTGGTCCAGGCCTTGGCCGGGCGCCGCAAGGCGTCGCCGCCCCTGCCGCCGTCCATGCGGGACCTCGAGGAGCGCTTCGCGGCGTGGAAGGACCACCCCGCGGTGGCGGCCTACGCCCGCACGGCGGCGCGCCTCGACGGGAGCGAGGCCTACGTCCTCATCCTCAGCGCGCTGACCGACCCGCCCGCCCTGGCGTGGGCGCGGCCGCGCTCCGATCTCTCGGGCGACTTCATCGCCAGGTCCGGCGGTCCGGCCGAGCTCGAGGCGTTCCTGCGCGACCTGCGCGACTTCTCCAGACGCAGCGGCGTCCTCGATTGGCTGAAGGCTCGTTCCGGCGAGTGCCGGGTCGCCGAGCACGCGGCCCGCGCCGAGTCGGGCGGCCGCGACCCCGTGGCCGCTCTCGAAGCCTACCTCGGCAAGCGCCTCGACGCGCGCGGCCTCATGCCGCTGAGTCTCATCTACACGCCCTACCATTACACGTCCTACATCCTGCCGTACCCGTACCCCGGCGCGGGGCGAGAGGTGAAAGGCCCCTTCCTGGTATTCAACCTCCTGCTCCCGCGGCGCGGCGAGGCGGGGCGGCCGCGCTTCGGCCTGGACGCGCCGTTCTCCAGCGCTCTGCTCCCCGAGTTCTACTACTTGGCGGCGGAGCCGGCCTACGCGCGCCATCGCGCCGCGTTCGAGGCGCGCTCCGCGCTCCATCGGGAGCTGGGGTCCGGCTGTCATCCGAGCTGGCAGGCCTGCGCGATGCACATCGTCGTCTACGCGCTCAACCGGCGGGTGGCCCGCGTCAACGGCGAGACGCCGAGCCGCGACCGTCAGCCCATCTCGGACGCCGCGGCCCGGCTCGAGAAGCGCCTGGAGGAGGAGTACGAGCCCGGGCTGAGGTCCGGCCGCTACAAGTCCATCGACGATTTCTGGCCCCGCCTCATCGACGCGCTGGGTCCCGCCGCTCCCGGACCACGTCGAGGCTGAGCCGCGCCGGCTCGAAGGCGGGATCCAGCGCGAGCGCGCGGCGGAAGGCCTTCTCCGCTTCGGCGCGGCGGCCCGACTTATACAGGGCGACGCCGTAGTCCGTCTCGGTACGGGCGTCGGGGCCGTCCTCGCGCAGGACGCGGGCGAAGGACGCCGCGGCGTCGGCGGGGCGGCCGAGCCGCTCCCAATCGAAGGCGGCCTGGCGGCGGGACTCTCGCTCCTTCAGCAGCTGCTCCCGCGCGCGCAGCGCGGCGGCGGCCGCGTCCTTCTCGCCGCGCGACAGGCGCGATTCGAAGAGGCGTCGCCACGCTTCCGGGTCCTCCTGCGCGACGGCGGCGAGCTCGACGGCGCGCTCGAGGTCGGCGGGAGACTGGCCTTCGAGGATCTGGTCGAGCCGCACGAGGAAGCGGCCGTAAGAGGCGGCTTTGAGGCGGGGGGCGAGGGCGTCGGCGGCGGCCTCCCTTCCGGGGTTGAGGAAGCCCTGCCAGGCCTCCCACTGGGCGACCGCGCGGCGCAGGGCCGCCAGCGCCTCGGGGCGGCGGCCCAGGCCGTCGAGGGCGAGAGCCTGGTAGACGGCCAGGCTCTCGGCCAGCGGGTCGCCGAACGGCGAGGGAAGGTCGCGCGGCGGGGTCTTCATCTCCAGCAGCGGCCGCGGCTCTCCGCCCTTCGCGCGGGCCCAGGCGAGCAGGAGGTCGCGACGCGGCAGCCCTTCGAGCTCCGCGGCCGACTCGAGCGCCGCGGCCGCCCCGGCGGCGTCGCCGCGGGAGAGCGCGCGCCGCGCGGCGCTCAGCGCGAGCTAGGGCGACCGGGGCTCTCGGTCGAGCGCGGCGTCGAGGGCGGCGTC
>CAZTZW010000496.1:0-2338 GCA_964618085.1 uncultured Elusimicrobia bacterium | reverse complement strand
CACGTCTACAAGAACGTCCACCGCGGCGTGTATCTCGGCCTGAAGGCCGCGGGCGTGGAGACCGCCATCTGGTCGCCGCGCGAGAAGCCGTGCGGCGCCTCTCCGTCGTGCTTCGCGCGCGCCGAGCCGATGGACCTCGTGGGCCCGGCGGGCAACAAGATACTGGGCGGCGCCTTGCGCAAGCGGGCGGGAAAGGGCTTATATCAGGGTTCGCTGCGGCCGGAAGGACTCGGCTTGGACGCGGAGGCCCTCAAGGCCGCCGTGCTGGACGGGGCGGCCCGCGAGTTCGGGAAGACGACGATGGACGTCCCGGAGTCGTGGCTCGCCGCGGGACGGTCGCTCGAGGGCCGTTATCGTTCGACGGAATGGAACCAGAGGAGATAGCATGAAGACCTTCGTGCTCTGCAAGCTGGCGCCCGGGAAGGAGCAGACGGCGGTGCGCGCCATCCGCGCCATCGAGGGCGTCACCGAGGTCTACATGGTGTTCGGCGGCTGGGACGTGGTGCTCGCCGCCGAGTCCGACACCGTGGACAAGCTCTCCGGGCTCATCGTCAGCCGCGTGCGCGCCATCGACGGCGTGACCGCCACCGAGACGCTCGTCACCACCAACCTCTGAGCGCGCCCGTCCCGCCCTCGCGGCGCGACCTCGCCGTGGTCGCGGCTCTCGTCCTGGCGACCGGGCTGTGCCTGTGGGCCAAGCCCTGGCACATGGACGAGCCGTTCTTCCTCGCCATCGCCCGGCAGATCCTGAAGGACCCGCTGCACCCGCTCGCCTTCGACTTCAACTGGTACGGCTCGGCCGTGCCCATGGGGACCATCAACAACACGCCGCCGCTGCTGGCCTACCTGCTGGCGGGGGCGTTGAGGCTGACCGGCGGCTCGGAGTTCTGGACGCGCGCGCTCTTCTTCCCGTTCGACCTGGCCGCGGCGTGGGGCCTGCTGGCGCTGGCTGGCCGCTTCTTGAAGAGGCCGCTGATGCCGGCGCTGGTCGTGCTGGCCGGACCGGCCTGGGCGTTGAACATGCATCACCTGATGGCCGAGCGCGTCATGGCGGGGTTCCTGTTCCCCTGCCTGTGGCTGTTCGTCAAAGGCGTCGAGGAGGACGACGGCCGCGCGAAGGGCGTCTCCTCCGTTCTGGCCTGCCTCGCCGTCCTCTCCAAGTACAACGCCGTGTTCCTGCTCCCGGTCGCCGTCTCCTACGGGTTCGCGCGAGGCGCGTCCTGGGCGTTCCTGGCGTCCTGGTGCCTGGCCGCCGTCTCCGGCGCCGCGGCCTGGCAGGCCTGGTCGTGGCATTCGGGCGCGAACCCGGGCCTGGCCGCGCTGGCGGTGACGACGGAAGCGGCGGCGGGCTTCTGGTCCGCCCCGTCGCATAAGGCGCGGGCCCTGCTCGCCTTCACCGGCGGCTGCGGGGTGGCCGCCGCGCTTTGGGGCTTCTTCCTGCGCCCGCGCTGGTACGTCGTGCTCGGCGGCGCGGCGCTGTCGGCCGCGCTCTTCTCTCCCTACTTCGACCTGGCGCCCGTCGTGCGCGGCGTCGACCGCGCCACGGGCTTCCTGCTCGCGTGGGGCGTGCTCGCGTCCGCGGGCGCCCTCGCCTCGGGCCCGCGCCGTCCGGGGACCGCGCTGTGGGCCGCGTGGGCGCTCTCCGTCGCGGTCCTCCAGCTCGCTTACTGGTCGGTGCTCGCCTGCTTCGTCGTGCTGCTGCTGCCGCCCGTGGTCTTCGCGTTGGCCGAGCGCCTGGAAGAGGAGGGGGCGTCCGAGCGTCTCTACGCCGGCACGTTCGTGGCCGCGCTCGCGCTGACCGTGGGCGTAGGGCTCGTGGACTGGACCTACGCCGCCGCCCAGCGCGAGGCCGCGCGCATCGTGGCGGAGAACCACCGCGGCCGCGCGCTCTGGACCACGGCGCATTGGGGCCTGCAGGAGTACCTCGTCGCGGCGGGGGGCAAGCCCCTGGACGCCGGCCGCGGCGGCTGGGCGGAGGTCAAGCGCGGCGACGTGGTCGTCGTGACCAAGGCGAACTCCAACCTGCTCAAGCCCGCGACCCCGGTCCAATCCGACGTCTCGGGCTGGACGGTGACGTCGCCCGTGCCGCTGCGCCACATCAGCGCCTGGACCGGCGAAGGGGCCTTCTACTCCTCGGTGATGGGCTTCCTGCCCTGGTCCATCTCGCGCGAGCCCGTCGAGGAGTTCACCGTCGTCGAGCCGCGCTAGCGCCGCGGCGCGGCGAGCGCGGCGCGGGCCTCTTCGCGGCGCGGCCAATCGAGCGGCGCGGCGGCGAGGGCCTCTTCGAGGTCGACGCGCGCGCCGATGAAGTCCCCGTCCTCGCGCCGCCAGGAGGCGC
>CAZTZW010000495.1:0-2338 GCA_964618085.1 uncultured Elusimicrobia bacterium | reverse complement strand
GATGCCCGAGACGGGGACGCCCAAGACGCTCGGCCACGTCAAGATGACCGGCGAGAAGATCGACGCCAACGGCATCGACGCCGCGTCGCGCGGCGCCTCCGAGGGCCTGTCGTTGGCCTTCAACGTCGGCGCCATGCTGCTCGCCTTCATCGCCCTGATCGCCATGCTCAACGCCGCGCTGAAGTTCGCCGGCGGCGCGGCCGGCTTCCCGGACGTCAGCCTCGAGAACGCCCTGGCCTTGGCCGGCTACCCCATCGCCTTCCTCATGGGCGTGCCGCTCCAGGACTGCTGGACCGTCGGCAAGCTCATCGGCGTGAAGACCGTGCTCAACGAGTTCGTGGCCTACCTCCAGCTGGCCGACCTGCTCAAGACCCCGGGCGCGCTCTCGCACCGCTCCGTGGTCATCGCCAGCTACGCCCTCTCGGGCTTCGCCAACTTCTCCTCCATCGCCATCCAGATCGGCGGCATCTCGGCCATCGCGCCGACGCGCCGCCACGACCTGGCCAAGCTAGGCCTCAAGGCGATGTTCGTCGGCGCCATCGCGACCTTCATGACCGCGAACATCGCCGGCATCCTCGTGCCCTAGGTCCTTCGGGCAAGAACGGCCCTAGGCCTCTTGCCCGGCGCGCCTAGTCCTTTGTGCTCCTGCGCGCCCCGCGCGCCCCGGCTATCCTCATGGCATGAAGATCGCCATGAAGAACCCCAAGACCGCCGGCTTCACCCTCGTCGAGATGATGATGGTCATGACGATGATCGCCATCCTCGCCACCATCGCGCTCCCCAAGCTGGCCTACGCGCTGCAGAAGGCCAAGGAGGGCTCCGCCAAGGGGAACCTCGGCTCCCTGCGCACCGCGCTCTCCGTGTATTACGCCGACACCGAGGGCCGCTTCCCCTCGGACCTCTCGGAATTGACCGTGGGCGGGAAATACCTCTCCGCCATCCCCGCGGCCAAGGGACTCAGCCAGCACCCGGACTCCGCCGCGGTGGCCCTGGGGACCTTCCCCACCGACGCGGGCGGCTGGTCCTACAACAACGTCGCGTCCGACGCCAAGCACGGGACGGTCGTCATCAACTGCGCGCATCCCGACCTGCTCGGCCGGCTCTGGTCCGACCAGTAGCAGCTACTGGTAGATGATGACGGACGGCACGGGATCCAGCTCCAGGATCTCGGACGGGGTCATCAGCGGCTTGTCGTTCTTGTAGAACAGCTTGAAGCCGCCGAACTGGACGGGCTCCTTGCGCACGATGACGCGGTAGACCTTGCGCTTGAGCGGCGGGTCGCCGAACCCGTCCATGATGATGGACACCTGCACGCGCGGGTCCAGGCGGACCAGCTTGTAGCGCGTGAGCATGTTCTCCGTGAAGCGGTGCACGAGCAGGAGCTTGGGCGGGAGCTTCTTCTCCTCGACCATCTGCGCCAGCATGATGATGGCCACGTTCACGTCCTCGGCGTCGCTGGTGCCGATGCGCGTGCCCGGGACGCGCCCGCGGGGCATGTCGAACTCGGGATCCAAGGCCAGATGGATGTCGGGCTGCTCGAGGAACGGCCGCAGTCTCTCGACCTCCGCGCGTACCGTCGAATGGCCGACCTGGATGTCGAGGATGACGGGCCAGCCGCGGCCGCGCGCCCAGTCCACCACTTTCTGGATGAGCGCGTCGGGCATGCGCGTGCGGTAGAGCCCGCCCTGGCCGGGCTTGTCCGAGGCCACGGTCGCCACCAGCTCGAGCGCGGGCTGCGTGCGCACCGAAGGATCGGCCACGCGCCACTCGACGGCCTGCTTCTCAAGCCGGTCCATCATCTCCTTGGGCTCGATCTCCCCGAGGATGCCCATGCGCTTGGACAGCGGGTTGCCGTAGTAGGTGATCCAGCGGACGCCGTCGAGCGGCCCGGGAGCGGGCTTGACGGGCTCGGCGGACGCGGCGAGGGACAGCGCGAGGAGCAGTGTCGTCATCGGGAAGCGGCTATTCTAGCTCGCTTTCGAGACGGTCCGCCACGGCTTTGAGCACCTTGAGGCGCGCGTACTTCTTGTCCTCGGCCTCGATGAGGGTCCAGGGCGCGTACGGCGTGCCGGTCTTCTCGATCATGTCGAGCGCGGCGGCCTGGTAGGCGTCCCACTTGGCGCGGTTGCGCCAATCGTCCTCGGTGATCTTGTGCTGCTTGAACGGCGTCGCGACGCGGTCCTTGAAGCGGCGCAGCTGCTCCTGCGGGCTGATCTGGAGCCAGAACTTGCAGACGATGGCGCCGGCCTGCGTCAGCTCCTCCTCGAAGGCGGCGATCTCGCCGTAGGCGCGGCGCCAGTCCTCGGGCGCGCAGAAGCCCTCGACGCGCTCCACCAGC
>CAZTZW010000494.1:0-2362 GCA_964618085.1 uncultured Elusimicrobia bacterium | reverse complement strand
TGGCGGGCACGCGCTGGACGCGGTGCACGCCGCCCTCGTGGCGCAGCCAGGAGACCACGACCTTGCCCGAGACGAAGATGGCGGCCTGCTTCAAGCCCTTGATGCCGGTCGGAGACGACTCCTCGACCGACACCTTCCAGTTCTTCCCCTCGGCGAAGCGCATGTACATGCGCAGCAGCTCGGCCGCGAACAGGCCGGCCTCGTCGCCGCCCGCGCCGGCGCGCACCTCGAGGTAGCAGTCCTTGGCGTCGGCGGGGTCCTTGGGCACGAGCTCGAGCATGATGTCGTTCTCGAGCTGAGCGTAGCGCGCGGTCCCCGTCTCGAGCTCGGCCTGGGCCATGTCCTTCATATCGGGGTCGGCCAGCATCCCTTTCAGGTCGGCGAGGTCCTTCTCCAGCTTCACCAGCTCGCGCACCATGGCCATGACCACGGAGGCCTGGGAGTGCTTGACCGAGAGCGCCTTCAGCTCGACCGGGGACAGCCCGCCCCCCGCGAGCTTGGCTTCGAGCTCGTGGAATTCCTTGTCGAGTTGGGCGATCTTGGGGTTCATGGGGCGCTGACGGGGTTCCTACAAAGAGAAGGGCCCCGGCCTTGCGGCCGGGGCCCTGACTGGACGAGACCGCTACTTGGCGGGCTTGTCCTTCTTCTCGGCCTTCGGAGCGGCGGGCTTCTTCGCGCCCTTGGCGGCGGCGGCGTCGTCCGTCTTAGGGGCGGTGGAGAGCACCTTCTTCTTGTCGGCGCCGACGTGGGCGAGCCGCTTGACCGCGGTCGTCTTCTTGCGCTCGACGGTCTTGCCGCCCGAGGCCTCGAAGCGCTTCTTGAAGCGGTCGATGCGGCCGGCGGTGTCGACCAGGCGCTGCTGGCCGGTATAGAACGGGTGCGAGAAAGCCGAGATATCGAGCTTCACGAGAGGATAGGTCTTGCCGTCCTCCCACGTGGTCGTTTCCTTCGCGGGGATGGTGGAGCGGGTGATGAAGGTCTTGTTCGCGGACATGTCCTGGAACACGACGCTTCGATAAACGGGATGGATGGCTTTCTTCATGATGGTGGCTCTTTCGGTAGGATCCGGCGGGTGATACGCCGACGAACATTATAGCATGAAGGGAGCTGAAATAAACCTTTTATCCATATGCGTTTATCGACCACTCCGTCCCGAACGATGCCGTCTCCCCCATGCGACCGTCCGCGCCGCCGCCATTGCTAAATCCCGTTTTCAGGATCATAATCCCCCGACTGATGAAGGAAGTCACGAAGAGCGAGTTCAAGCGGGTCTACTTCGAGCTGGGCGGGGAGCGCGGCGGCTGGACCGCCGCTTACTGGCAGCGCGCCTTCGAGGACTCGCCGCGCCCGGACATGCGGTTCCTCGTGGAAGAACCCGAGACGCCGCGTCACACCGAGATGTGGCTCGTCAGCGACCACGGAGCCCGGGAGCACCGCCTGTTCTTCAAGACCCCGGAAGGGTCCGACGACATGCTCACCTTCCCCTCCACCGACGCCTAAGCCCGCTCCGCTTCGAGAGCATCGCTGCGCGCCGCCTCAACTAACGATAATCTTTGCTCTGGCGCAGTTACTAACGATAATCATACTTCGCCGGCGAAGTGGGAGCGCTTTCCGGCCTCTGTGGACCTTCAAGACCAGACTTACTCCGGAGTAAGCCGCGGCTAGAGGCGCTTCAGGAAGGAGACGAGGCGCTCGTTGAAGGCGGCCGGGTTCTCGGCGTTGGAGAAGTGGCCGGCATCGGGGATGACGTGCAGCTCGGCGCCGGGGATGCGCGAGCGCATGGTCTCGGACAGGGGCAGGGGCGTGATCTTGTCCTGGGAGCCGACGAGGACGGCGGTGGGCATGGTGAGCTTGGGCAGACCGGGAACGGCATCGGGGCGCGCGGCCAAGGCGGCGAGCGCGGCCATCACGGCCTCCGGAGACGACTTGGCGGCGACGCCCTTCAGGAAATCCATGACCTTCGCGTTGGCGACGGCGTCCTTCAGGAACGGGCCGAGGAAGGCCTCCACGCCGTTCTTGCGGACGAAGTCGATGGCGCCGGCGCGCTTGACCTTGTTCTCGTTGGCGTCGGGCTCGGCGCGGGTGTCGCACAGGACCAGCGCTTTCACGCGGTCGGGAGCTGTCTGGGCGATATTGAGCGCCACATACCCTCCCATGGAGAGGCCGACGAAGACGGCCTTCTGGGGGACGCTCTCGAGGACGTCGGCGGCGGCGTGCTCGATGAGCCAGGGACCGACGAGAGGGGTCTGACCGAAGCCGCGCAGGTCGGGGACGTGGACGTCGAAGGCCTTCAGCGCTTCCTTCTGGGGCTCCCACATCGCGCCGGACATGGGAAAAGCGTGGAGCAGGACGACGGGAATTC
>CAZTZW010000493.1:0-2373 GCA_964618085.1 uncultured Elusimicrobia bacterium | reverse complement strand
CTGTGGCACCTGGTCAACACCGAGGACTATATCCACGCCCTGGGCGCGGTGACCGGCAACCAGGCCGTGCAGATGGTGCGCGCGGGTCTGAAGGCCATCTACCTCTCCGGCTGGCAGGTCGCCGCCGACGCCAACGACGCGGCGCAGACCTACCCGGACCAGAGCCTGTACCCCGCCCACTCCGTCCCCCATCTCGTGAAGCGCATCAACAACGCGCTGCTGCGCGCCGACCAGATCGACCACGCCAAGGGCACCAAGACCGTCCGCTCGTGGCTGGCCCCGATGGTCGCCGACGCCGAGGCCGGCTTCGGCGGGCCCATCAACTCCTTCGAGCTGATGAAGGCCATGATCGAAGCGGGCGCCGCCGGCGTCCACTTCGAGGACCAGCTCGCTTCCGCCAAGAAGTGCGGCCACCTGGGCGGCAAAGCCCTCGTCCCCACGCAGGAGTTCATCACCAAGCTCGTCTCGGCCCGCTTGGCCTCCGACGTGATGGGCATCCCTACCGTCATCATCGCGCGCACGGACGCCCACTCGGCGACTTTGCTCACCAGCGACTCCGACCCGCGCGACCGCCCGTTCGTCGCCTCTAAGGAGCGCACGCCCGACGGCTTCTTCCTGGCCAAGCCGGGCATCGAGTCGGCCATCGCGCGCGCCATCGCGTACGCGCCGTACTGCGACATGCTGTGGATGGAGACCTCCACGCCCGACCTCGCCGAGGCCAAGCAGTTCGCCGAGGCCGTGCATAAGGTCCATCCCGGGAAGCTGCTCAGCTACAACTGTTCTCCTTCATTCAACTGGAGGAAGAAGCTCGACGACGCCACCATCGCGAAGTTCCAGCGCGAGCTCGGCGCCATGGGCTACCGCTTCCAGTTCGTGACGCTGGCGGGCTTCCACAGCCTCAACCACGGCATGTTCGAACTGGCGAACGCCTACAAGACCGAGGGCATGGCGGCCTACTCCCGCCTGCAGACCGCGGAGTTCGCCTCCGAGGCCTTCGGCTACCAGGCCACGCGCCATCAGGAGTTCGTGGGCACCGGCTACTTCGATGAGGTCAATTCGGTGGTCTCCGGCGGCCAGTCCTCGACGCTCGCGCTGAAGGGCTCGACCGAGGAGGAGCAGTTCCACTCCGACCACAAGCCCGCGTCGAAGACGAAGGTCAAGCCGCGCGCCAAGGCCGCGGCCGTCTAGTCTCCGCCGCGCCGCATCGCAAGAGGGGCCGCTCCGCGAGGGGCGGCCCCTCCTCTTTTCAGAGGTGACTCGGCCGCCGGTCTAGGGACGCTGCTGAGGCTCGGTGACGTGCTGGCGGATGGCCGCGGCGTCGCCCGTGACCTTCCGCCCGTACCGCTCATCCTGGTTGTAATGCCAGAGCGCGTGCGTCATGCCCTGGTTGTGCTGATGGATGGCGAGGTGATGAGCCGTGGAATAGAGAGCGGTCTTCACGTCGAAGGGGTTCTTCGCCCCGCCGGTGGGACTGACGCCGGTCCTCTCCCAGGTCTCGGCGCGGAACTGCGTGAGGCCGAAGGCCGCGCCGTGCGAGCCGCGGATGTTCGCCGCCGTGTAGGGGCCGAGGTCGCCGCGCGCCTGCAGGCGTATCAGCGCCGCGAGGTCCGCCGTCGCCAGCTTGTGCCGGAAAGCGGTCGGCGGGTTGGCCCGGAGCTCGCGGTGCAGCACCTCGTTGATGAGGTGGCCGCCCGTGTTCTTCCCGAAAGCCGTCTCGACGCCGAACACCGCCAGCGGGAACTCGGGAGCCATCCCCCACTTGTCCTTCGCCTGCTTGAGCACGTCGCGCACGGCGTCGTAGGCGGCGCGCGCCGAACCGGGCGGCGGGGCGTGCAGGACGCGCGGCTGGTCCGCCGGCGGTACGCGCTGCAGGAGGACTTCGTCGGACGGTAGGACCGCGCGCATGCTGTCGAGTATCTCCGCGGCCTGCAGGGGCGAGACCGGCGGCCCCGGGGTCGCGTTGACGCGCTGCAGCTGCGCGGCGACGGATTCAGGGTCGGTCGGCAGCCCGTTGGCGGCCATGGCGGAGGCGACCGCCGACATCTCCGCTCCGGGCGACATCGCCCCGCCGGCCCGCGCCTTCGCGATCGCCGCGCGCGATTCCGTGTCCATCTTCTGGTCTTGGAGGAACTGGCGGCCGACGGGGTCCTGCATGAGCTTCAAGACGGCGCGCTCCGCCGGAGTCGCCGCGGCCGAACCTCCGAGGGAGCCCAGACCCTTGGCCGCCGCGATGAGCCCGCCCGTCTTCGCCATCCAAGAGGATTCCTCGCCGGCCTCGGGGGGCGCCTTGGCCGGCGCTTTTCCGGCCTTGCCGCCGCCGGGCGCGCCGATGCCCCGGCCGGCCGCCGCCTCTCCGGGCTCTCCGGGCCCGCC
>CAZTZW010000492.1:665-2377 GCA_964618085.1 uncultured Elusimicrobia bacterium | reverse complement strand
CGGGCGCGAGGATCTGGTGGCCGATGATGGGGTGCTTCTTCATCTGCTCGTACTCCTCCGGCGTGAGCTTGCCGGGCTTGAGCAGGATGGCCTCGTCGATGCCGATCTTGCCGATGTCGTGGAGCAGGGCCGCGTACTCGATGTAGCGCGTCATCTGGTCGGGCAGGCCCATCTCGGTGGCGACGCGGCGGGCCTTGAAGCGGGCGCGGTCGGAGTGCTCGTGGGTGTAGGCGTCCTTGGAGTCCACCGCGCGCGCGAGCGTCTGCACCATCTCGAGGTAGAAGGTCTGGAGGTTGTCGAAGAGGTCGGCGTTGTGCAGCATCACCGCCGCCTCGCCCGCCAGGATGTTGAGGAACTTGACGTTGTAGTCGCTGAAGGGCTCCGCCCCTTCCTTGGCGTGGAGGTTCAGGACGCCGACGGGCTTGCCCTTGACCAGGAGGGGGATGGAGATGAAAGGCTCCTCGTCGCCGGCGCCGGGGGAGACGTAGCGGGGGTCGTCGGCGGGCTTGGCGACGTACACGGGCTGCGCGGACGAGAAGGCCTTGCCGGCCACGCCCTCGCCGGCCTTGAGGAAGAGGGTCTGGGCCTTGCCCATGGCCATGCCGCGGGCGGCCACGATCTTGAGGCAGGCGTCCTTCTCGTCCCAGGTCATGACCGAGCCGCGGTCGCACTTCATGAGGGCGCAGGCGCTGTCGAGGACCGAGCGGCCGAACTCCTCGCGCGAGACCGCCCCGGCGTGGGAGACGCCGTGCTCCTGGAGGGCGAGCAGGATGCTCAGCAGCTCATCGAGCTTGGACCAGCCCTCCGGCGCGCGCGGGACGGCGGGGACGGCCGGGGAGCGGGAGGCCTCCAGGGCATAGAGCCGCCGCAGCACCAAGGCCAGGGCGACGAGGAGAGCCGCGCTCAGCGCGGCGACGATCCAGAAAGGACCCGCCATGGCTCAAAAAATAGCATATCCGGCCGCGGCCCGTCCATGCGGCCGCGTGTCATATTATGCTTATTTTAAAAGCGGATTTTTGACCTCCGTCAGCGCCTTGGCTTTTTCCTCGCCGACCATCTCCGCGAGCTGGGCATAAGCCCCGCGGCGGCGCAGTTCGTCGGGGTCCTCCCGGGCGTAGCGCGCGAGCACCGGGACGGCCGCGGGCTTGCCGGAGGCGAACAGGGCCGAGGCCCAGAGCAGCCTCTCGCCCTCGGTCTTGGCCGCGTCGTGGCGGCGCGCCAACTCCTCGGCCTCCGCGTCCTCCGAGGAGGCGCCGACCTTCAGGGCCAGCTGGTGGCGGAACTCGGCGTCGAGCTTGGCGTCGGGCACCGCCGCGAGCATGGCGGCGCGGGTCTCGCGGGCCGGGGGCGGGTCGATGGTCTGACGGGCGGCCTCGCGGGCGCGCTCCCGGTCGGCTTCCTTGCCCGCGGCCCACTTGAGCAGGTCGGGGAAGACCTTGGCCCAGTAGTGCCGTCCCAGGATGGCGGCGACGGCCGGGCTCTCGGCGGCCCGCTGGCGGACGAGGGGGAGGACCGCATCGCCCTCCCAGCGGGCGAGCACGTCCAGCACCTCGTACTGCGCCCACCAGTTGCCGCGCTCGGTGGCCAAGGTCGCGTCGTCGGCGCGGGCGTGGACGAGCTTGCGCGCGGCGATCTTGCGCAGCTCGGCCAGGGCCGCGGGCGTGCGGGCGTGGTCGGCGACGTGGGCGCCGAAGAAGACGGACTCCGGCACG
>CAZTZW010000492.1:0-655 GCA_964618085.1 uncultured Elusimicrobia bacterium | reverse complement strand
GTAGCGGCTGAGGGGCGCCGATGGCGAGCGGCTCCAGCGAGGCGTGGCGCGGCGCCAGGGCCAGCGACTCCATCGCGGCCTTGCGCGCGTTGGGATCGGGGAAGCGCATGAACAGGTCGTAGAGCGCCTGCACCTCGCCGGCGTCGACGGGAGCGGTGCGCGCGAGCGCCTGGAGGGCGCGGTTCTTGTCCGCGCGCTCGATGGCCGAGACGTAGTAGTCCTTCAGGGCGCCCGCCGACTTCGGCAGGGGGCCGGGCGCTTCGAGCTGGGCCGCGGCGGCGAGGGCGAGGACGAGGGGGGCGATGTTCATTCTTTCTCCAGTACGCGGTCGAGGGCGGCTTCCAGCGAGACGGCGCGGTACCCGCGCGCGTCGGCCACCGTCATGGCCGCGGGGCACAGGTCGATGTCGCGCGAGGAGCGGATGAGGACGGCTGCGGTCTTGCGCGGCGCGGACTTCGCGAGCATCTTCAGGGCCGCGGCCTGCCCGGCAAAACGCCGCGCCTCGAAGCTCAGGAACACCACGCGCTCCGCGCGCGCGACGGCGTCCTTCAAGCGGCCGAGGCCCGTCGTCTCGACGGGGGCGCGCGCCACGGCGCACCCGCGCGCCGCGCGCCGCGTCCGGGCCTCGAGGGCGGCGGGGCCGTCCTCGAAGGTG
>CAZTZW010000491.1:0-2401 GCA_964618085.1 uncultured Elusimicrobia bacterium | reverse complement strand
CAAGAAGCTGCACGGCGACGGCTTCGCGTCCGGCACGCGCATCCTCTACGGCGGCTCGGTGACCGCGGAGAACGTGGACTCGCTCATGGCGCAGGCCGACGTGGACGGCGCCCTGGTGGGCGGCGCGTCGCTCAAGCCCGACGCCTTCGCCCGCATCATGGGGTTCCAGAAAGCCTGATGAGCGCCGACCTCGCCTCCGGCCTGGCCGCCGAGATCGAGAAGCGCATGAAGCGCTCGAAGCTCGCCATCCCCGTGGGCGTCTCCGTGAAGCACTGCCACCTGACGAAGGAACACTTCAAGACCTTGTTCGGCGCGAACGCCGAGCCCAAGCGCGTGAAGGACATCAAGCAGCCCGGCTTCTACGCGGCCGAGGAATGCATCGACGTGCAGGGGCCGAAGGGCACGCTCAAGAAGATCCGTCTGGTCGCCCCGTACCGCGACCACACCCAGATCGAGCTCGCCGCCACCGACGCCATGGCCGTCGGCCTCAAGCCGCCGGTGCGCGAGTCCGGCGACGTGAAGGGCTCCGCGGGCTGCACGCTCATCGGGCCGGCCGGGAAAGTCGACATCAAAGAGGGCGTGATCATCGCCCAGCGCCATCTGCACTTCCACCCCGACGAGGCCAAGGCCCTCGGCATCGAGTCGGGCGAGGTCGTGCGCGTCGCCGCGGGGCGCGGCGGCGGGCGGGCGGTCGTTTTCGAAGACGTCGTCGTGCGTGTCGGGACCAAGTACAGCCTCGAGTTCCACGTCGATACGGACGAGGCGAACACCGCCGGCATCAAGACCGGCGACGTCGTGCACATCGCATAGGAGAACACTGAAATGAACGCGCTCGGAATGATCGAGACCCGCGGCCTCGTGGCCTGCGTGGAAGCCGCTGACGCCGCCGTGAAGGCCGCCGACGTCCGCATCGTGGGCTACGAGAAGGTCGGCACCGGTCTGGTGACCGTCCTGTTCCGCGGCGAGGTCGCCGCCTGCAAGGCCGCCTGCGACTCCGGCGCCGCCGCCGCGCAGAAGGTCGGCGAGCTCATCGCCGTGCACGTCATCCCGCAGCCGCACCCGGACCTCGAGGGGAAGATGCCCATCTCCTCGCCCGAGACGCTCGCCCGCAAGAAGTAAAAGCCGCACGGAGGCACCGTGATCTTCGCCCGCGTGACGGGAAGCGTCGTTTGTACTCAGAAAGACGAGAAGCTCGTCGGCTCCAAGCTTCTCCTGCTCCAGCCTGTCGACCTGGCCGGGGCGGCCAAGGGGAACCCCTTGGTCGCCGTGGACTCGGTCGGGGCGGGAGAGGGGGAGCTGGTGCTGGTCGTGCAGGGCTCCAGCGCCCGTCAGACGAGCCGCACGGAAGGACGCCCGGTCGACGCCGTCATCTTCGCCATCGTCGACAACGTCGAGCAGGGCGGCAAGCACGTGTTCAGCAAATCGAAAGAGACGGCCGACCGGAGCTGATAGACCATGCAGACCGAAGAGATCGCGCGCATCGTCGCGGAGGTCCTTAAAAAGCTCGACAAGGAAGAGGGCGTCTCCTCGGCCGCGTCGGGCAAGGCGTGCTCCGCGTCCTCTTCGGGCTGCGACGTCCTCCATGGTTCGGTCGACGCAGCCGTGCAAACGGCGAAAAAAGCCCAGGAGACGTTCCAGGACCTGGGCCTGGAGGTCCGGCGCGAGGTCATCCGCGCCATGCGCAAGGCGGCCATCGCCAACGCCGAGGGCTGGGCGAAGCTCGCGGTCGAGGAGACGGGCATGGGCCGCGTCGCCGACAAGGTCCAGAAGAACCTGGTGTGCGCCACGCGCACGCCGGGCGTGGAGGACCTGACGAGCCGGGCCTACACGGGCGACAAGGGCCTGACCCTCGTCGAGTACGCGCCGTACGGCGTCGTCGCCGCCATCACGCCGTCGACCAACCCGGCCGCCACCATCATCAACAACGCCATCTCCATCCTGGCGGCGGGCAACTCGGTCGTGTTCTCGCCGCACCCGGCCTCCTTCAAGACGACGCTCGCCGCGATGCGCGCGCTGTCGGCCGCGGCCGTCGCCGCGGGCGCGCCCAAGGGCCTCATCACCACGTACGACAAGCCCTCGCAGGAGAACACCAAGGCGCTGCTGGCGCACCCCGACGCCAAGGTGAACATGGTCACCGGCGGCCCCGCCATCGTGAAGGTCGCGATGACGGCGGGCAAGACCTGCAAGACCATCGCCGCGGGCCCCGGCAACCCGCCGGTCGTCGTCGACGAGACCGCGGTGTTCCCGAAGTGCGCCCAGGACGTCATCTTCGGCGCCTCCTTCGACAACAACGTGCTGTGCACCGCCGAGAAGGACGTGTTCGTGTTCGAGAACGTGGCCGACGAGCTGCTGCACGAGCTGGTCGGCTGCGGCGCCTACCTGGCGCGCGGGGCGGAGATCG
>CAZTZW010000490.1:0-2410 GCA_964618085.1 uncultured Elusimicrobia bacterium | reverse complement strand
GCGCCCAGCCGTAGACGCTGCCGCGGCTGGAGGGCGCGGCGGCCTGCGAGCCCGGCCCCTCGTGGACGAGGCGCTTGAAGCCGAACAGCCACGGCAGGGGCGAGTAGCCGAAGGCGTGCGGGGCGGAGACGCGCACGCACTCGGCGAGGTCCTCGTAGGCCAAGGCGTGCTTCCCCGCCTGCGCGGCGGTGAGCGCGCGCTGGTAGCGGAACGAGGGGCGCGGCAGGACCTCGAGCACCTCGCCGAGGTCGGACAGGGCGCCTTTGACGTCGCCGAAGCCGCGACGCAGGTTGGCGCGCCAGGCGAAGCCCAGCCGGTAGCCGGGGTCCAGGCGCAGGCCGGTCTCGACCTCCTTCAACGCCTCCTTCTTGCGGCCGAAGGACTGGAGGATCTCGGCGCGCCAGCAGCGCATCCAGCCCGCGGCGGGCTTGAGCTTGGAGGCCGCGGCCAAGGCGTCGAGCGCCTCGGGGCTGGGCCCCGGCCCGCCCGAGGCGCGCCGGTCGTCGCCGAGCGCCCGGCCCAGGAAGGCGTGGATCCAAGCTCTCTTCGGGTCGCGCGATAGCGCGAGCCGAAGAGGCCCCACCTGCAATCGGCTCTGCCCGAGCAGGGCGGCCTCCAAAGCGTGAGGCCAGGCCGCCTTCGGGTCCGCGGCCGCGCGTCGTCGGCACGCGGCGAGCAGGACCTCCGTCTCCGTGCTCCGCTCCACGGCCGCCTTCAGTCCTTCGAGAGAGTACAGCACGCGCACGAAGCCGTCGACGTTCTCCGGATGCTCGTCCAAGGCGCGGTGAGCGTCCTCGACCGCCTCCGCCTCGCGTCCGAGGCGTCCGTAAGCCGCGGCGCGCAGGGCCCAGACGCCCGGCACGCGCGGCCACGCCTTCGCCAGAGCGCTCAGGTCCTCGACGGCGCCCTCCAAGTCCCCGGCGCGCTCGCGGCGCACGGCGCGCAGGAGCCGCGCCGCGCCGGGTTTCTTGGCCAGGCGCACGGCCAGGTCCAGCTCCGCGCCCGCCTCGGGACGGCCCGCCAGCCACAACGCGTAGCCGCGCCACAGCCGGGCCGGCGCCCAGTCCGGCAGGAGGCGCGCGGCCTCGTCGAGGTCGGCCAGCGCCGCGGCCGGGTCGCGCGCGAGGCGGAGCTCTCCGCGGAAGGCCAGCGCCTCGGCGCAGCGCGGAGCCTTGGCCAGGACGGCCTCCAGGTCGGCCGCCGCGCCCGCGGCGTCGCCGAGCAGGCGCTTGAGCCGCGCGCGCCCCGCCAGCGCCTTGGGACCGAGCCGTCCCTTGAGCTTGTCGAGCGCGGCGCGGTAGGCCTTCGCGTTGAGACGGCCGTGCATGGGCATGACCAAGCCGCCCAGGAAGCGCGCGTCGCCGGCGAGCCCGGCCTCGGGCTCCACGGCGTCGAGCCCGCCGAGGCGGGCCAGGATGGGCGGCAGGGCGTCTTTCATGCCTTGGGAGGCAGGAGCAGGGTATAGCTCGGGTCGATGCGGCCGAACCAGGAGCGCAGGGAGGACAGCGGGACCAGGTCGGGACGTTCGTTGAAGGTGCGGCCGTAGAAGTAGACGCGGTGCGACGCGCCGTACAGGTCCTCCAGGCGCGCGCAGAAGCGGAGGTAGTCCGCCTCCGGCACCGCCGCCACCGAGGCGTTGAAGTACAGCACCGCGGGCACGCGCGGGTCGACGGTCGTCTCCGGGACGAAGACGGTGGACCAGTCGAGGACCTGCTGTCCCCAGAACGCCGCCGAGCCCGGCAGGGCGTCGAGCGCCAAGGTGTCCATCGAGGAGACCGCGGGGTAGACGCGCCACTCCACGCCGAGCTTGCGGCACTCGGCGATGAGGCTGGCCGCCAGGCCGCCGCACACGTGCGGGTGGCCGCGCGTGACGAAGCCGGTCGTGCGCCCCTTGGCCACGCGGCGGAAGATGGTCTTGGTCCAGCGCGCGTCGGCGCCGCGCACGTCGAACATGGTGGGCTCGCCCTCGTCCGAGAGGAGCCAGATGAGGCCGCCGATCTCGGGCTCGGAGAGGTTGTTGAAGACGAAGTCGCAGGCCGCGACCATGCGCAGGGCGTCGAGGGTCGCCGTGTAGGGCGGCTTGATGCCCAGGCCGCAGATGACGAGGCGCGCGACGTCCTTATTCGGCGGCGGCTCGGCTCGCTCGCGGGTCTCGGCCAGGCCCAGCGCGACGGCCCGATGGAAGCCCGCTTTGAGGGCTAGCCCGCCGTCGCCGCCCAAGATGACTGCCGATTCGTAAGCGGCGACGGCGTCGCCGTAACGTCGTTCCTTGAGAGCGACGGACCCCCGCGCGAACGCGACCGGCCCAGCCAGGTCGGGACGGCGCTTCTGTACGGCGTCGGGGGGGGGGGCCGCCCCCCCGAAAACCCCCCCCGAGGGGGGGAAAAGCGCCCAAAAAAAACAAGCCACC
>CAZTZW010000489.1:0-2413 GCA_964618085.1 uncultured Elusimicrobia bacterium | reverse complement strand
CTTGGCGAAGGCGTCGAAGCGGTCGCGGAAGTCGCAGGCCTCGACGGTGCAGCCGGGGGTGTTGTCCTTCGGGTAGAAGTAGAGCACGACGGTGCGGCCCTTGAGGGCCTTCAGCGACCAGGGACGGCCGGTCTCGTCGGGCGCGGAGAAATCGGGGGCTTTGTCCCCGACGCCGAGCTCTTTGACCTTGGTGGCCGCCATGTCGTCATTGTACATCGGCCGCCGGGAGGGAGTCAAACCGCCGAGGGGATTGCTAGAATCCCGCATGGGCCAGCTGACGTACCGCCAGAGGGGCCTCGTCCTCTGCGCGCTGATCATCCCCCCTATCTTCGCGACCTCCGCGCGCTACGCGGCCAGCCACGGCCTGCTGACGCGCGAGGCGGCCGCCATGGTGTCGAGTTTCCTATGCGGGCTGCTCCTGGCCGGCGTCCTCATCTGGGCCATGCGGCTCATGCGGCGCGCGGAAGAGGACCGCGACCGCCTGGCCGAGGAGATGCGCCGCACCCACGAGCGCTACGTCCTGGCCGTCGAAGGCTCCTCCGACGGCCTCTGGGACTGGAACGTCGTCACGGGCGAGGTGTTCTTCTCCCCCCGCTGGCTCTCCATGCTCGGCTACGGCGAGCACGAGCTGCCGCACAGCCTCGACACTTGGAAGACCCTCATCCACCCGGAGGACGCCGAGCAGGCGCTGGCCGCGGTGAAGGACTATCACGACGGCCGCTCTCCCCTCTATGAGCTGGAGCACCGCCTGCGGCACAAGGACGGGTCCTACCGCTGGGTGCTCTCCCGCGGCGCCCTGCTCCGCAACCCGAAGGGGCTCCCGCTGCGGATGTCGGGCTCGCACACGGACATCACCGCCCGCAAGAACGCGGAGGAGGCCCTGCGCGAGAGCGAGCTGCGCTTCCGCCAGCTCGCCGAGAACATCCGCGAGGCCTTCTGGCTCGTCGGCGCCCCGCGCGAGCAGCCCCAGCGCACGGAGATCGTCTACATCAGCCCGATGTGGGAGCACATCTGGGGCCGCCCGGTGCCCGCGCTCTCGGACCTCACCCAAGTCTGGATGGATTCCCTGCACCCCGACGACCGGGAGCGCGCCCTGGCCACGGGCGCCCGCGCCCGCGAGGGCTACGAGCAGCAGTACCGCATCCTGCGCCCCGACGGCGAGCTCCGCTGGGTGCGCGACCGCGCTTTCCCCATCAAGGACGCCGACGGCGTCCTCCTGCGGGTGGCCGGCGTCTCCGAGGACATCACCGAGCGCAAGCGCCTGGAGGAGGAGCTGCGCGCCGCCCGCGACGAGGCCCTCGCCTCGGCGAGCGCCAAGTCCCGCTTCCTGGCCAACGTCAGCCATGAGCTGCGCACCCCGCTCAACGCCGTCATCGGAATGAACGAGCTCCTCCTCGAGACGCCGTTGACCCCCGCGCAGAAGGAGCACGCGGCGGTGGCCCGCGACGCGGGCCGCGGGCTCCTCCTCATCATCGACGACCTGCTGGATTTCGCCCGGCTGGAGGCCGGCCGCATGACCCTGCAGAGCGCCGCGTTCGACCCCCGCGGACTCCTCGAGGAGGTCGAGCGCCTGTTCCGCCACAAGGCGGCCGCCAAGTCCCTGCGCCTGGAGGCGCGCGCCGACGCCGCCATGCCCCCGAGCCTGCGCGGCGACGCGGCCCGCCTGCGCCAGGTGCTCCTCAACCTCGTCGGCAACGCGCTCAAGTTCACGGACCGCGGCTCCATCCTCCTCGAGGCCGCGGCGCTGCCGCGCGGGGAACGGGACGTCCTGCTGCGCCTGAGCGTGACCGACACCGGCATCGGCATCCCGGCGGACGTGCGCGAGAAGCTCTTCACGCCCTTCTACCAGGCCGACTCCTCCCTGACCCGCCTGCGCGACGGAGCCGGGCTCGGCCTGGCCATCTGCCGGCAGATCGCCGAGTTGATGGGCGGCTCCCTCTACATCGAGAGCGTCCCCGGGGAAGGCTCGACCTTCCGCTTCGAGGTCGTCCTGCCGCTCGCCGCGGGGGAGGCCGCTCCCGCGCCGCCCGCGCGGCGGGAGGACACGCGCGGCCTGCGGGTCCTCCTGGTCGAGGACAACGCCGTCAACCGCCGCGTCGCGCTCGCCCAGCTCGATTCCTTGGGCTGCGAGACGGACTTCGCCGAGGACGGAGCGCGGGCCATCGAGACCGCGTCGCACCGCCGCTACGACGTCATCCTGATGGACTGCGCGATGCCGCGCCTCGACGGGTACGCCGCGGCCGCGGAACTCCGCCGCCGCGAGCCCCCCGGGAGGCGCACGCCCATCATCGCGCTCACGGCCGGCGCCCGCCCCGAGGACCGCGAGCGCTGCCTGGCCGCGGGCATGGACGACTATCTCGCCAAGCCGGTCAGCCTCGACGCCCTGGCCGCGGCGCTCGTGCGCTGGGGCGGG
>CAZTZW010000488.1:0-2416 GCA_964618085.1 uncultured Elusimicrobia bacterium | reverse complement strand
CGGCGCGGGGAAGGCCGCGCCCTCCGAGGTCCTCCGGAGCGCGCTCGACGCGCCCGCCGCCGAGGTCGCCGCCGGCCGCTGGTTCCCGGCCGGCACGCCCGCCGCCGCCGCCGAGGCCGCCGCGGCCCTCTACGCCCGCCTGGGGAACCCCAATGACGTCTACATCGCCCGCTTCGACCGGGCCCTCTCCATCCGCCTGACGCGGCTGATGCTCCCCTTCCCCATCACCCCCAACGCCGTCACCACGGCCAGCCTGCTCGTGGGCCTGTGGGGAGCGTGGGAACTGGCGGGCTGGACGCCCGCGCGGCACTTCTTCGGCGCCTTGCTGCTCTGGGTGTGCGCCCTCCTCGACGGCTGCGACGGCGAGATCGCGCGCCTGAAGCACATGTCCTCGAAGTCCGGCGCCGACTACGACGTCGCCGCCGACCACGTCGCCCACCTGGCCACCTTCATCGCCCTGCCCATCGGCGTCTCGCGCGTGCACCCGGACACGGCCTGGCTGGTCCCCGGCGTCCTGCTCGTGACCGGCTTCATCGCCTGCGGCTGGTCGGTCTGGAAGCTCGTGCTCTCGGTTCCCGAGGAGGAACGCGGCCCCCTCGCCCTCACCGTCGAGCGCATCGCCTCGCGCGACTACATCTACCTCATCCTCCCCCTCACCGCCCTCGGCCGCCTCGACTGGTTCGTCTGGGCCGCCGCCTACGGCAGCCACGCCTTCTGGCTCTGGCTCTGGTGGCGCTCCGCGCAGTTAACCAGGGGGACAGACTCCCCAGTTAACTCCTGAAGGGAACTTTCCCCCTCTCTCGATCGTATGGAGAGGGATGCCCAGAGGAGCGCGGTCCCATGAGCCTGACACTCTCTACACGCGCGAACCTCGAAACCGACTCTCATGGAACTCATCCGAGAGGTCGCCGGCACAATCGGGATATCCCCCGAAGCACTCATGGCCGGCACGCGCGGGACACTCTTCTCTCGGGCAAAAGAACTCCTTGTCGCCCGCGCGCCCATGGAAGGCTATTCCCTCGCGGATCTCGCGCGTGCGCTCAATTGCACGAAGGCGGCGCTGAGTAAGGCCCGTAAACGTCAGAGTTAACTGGGGAGTCTGCCCCCCCAGTCAACCGAAGAAGCCCTCGTGGAGGGCGCGGACGGCTTTCTCGACGTCGGCGTCGGCGACGACGAAGGCGACGTTGTTCTTCGAGGCTCCCTGGGAGATCATGCGCACGTTGACGCCGGCGGTCTTCATGGACATGAAGATGTCGCCGGAGACGCCGGGCGTGGACTGGATGCCGTCGCCGACGGCGCAGACGACGGACATGCCGCGCTCCACCGTGGTCTCGAACTCGGACGAGAGCTCCTCGACGGCCTTGGCCACGCCCTTCTCGTCGCCGGTGGTGGCGGAGACGGAGACCTCGGAAGTGGCGAGCATGTCCACGTCGATGTCGTGGCGGCCGAGCGTCGCGAAGATGCGCGCCAGGAAGCCGGGGCCCGAGAGCATGCGCGGGCTGGTCGCCGTCAGGATGAGCTGGCGGCGCTTGAAGGCGATGGACTTGAGCGCGACGCCGTGCTGCGGCGCGGGCTTGGCGACGATGCGCGTGCCGGGGTGCTCGGGCTTGAAGGTGTTCAAGGCGCGCACCGGGATGCCCTTGCGCATCGCGGGGACCAAGGTGTGCGGGTGCAGGACCTTGCCGCCGTAGTAGGCCAGCTCGCAGGCCTCGGCGAAGCTCAGGGTCTCGAGCGGCTTGGCCGCCGGCACGATGCGCGGGTCGGCGGTCATGATGCCGTCGACGTCGGACCAGATCTCGACCTCCTCGGCCCCCAGCGCGGCGCCCAGGATGGTGGCCGTGTAGTCGGAACCGTTGCGGCCGAGGGTGGTGACCTCCCCCTCCTTCGTGCGGCCGATGAAGCCGGTGACGACGGGCACCGGGCCCTCGCCGCCGAGGGACGCCTTCAGCAGGGCGTCGGCCTCGGGCAGCGGGTTGGCCCCGCCGAACTCGTCGTCGGTGAGCAGGCCCGCGTCGGTCGCGTCCACCGCGCGCGCCGGCAGGCCCGCCTTCGTCATGGCGGCGGCCACCAAGCGCACGGAGAGGCGCTCGCCGTAGCCGGCGAGCCGGTCGAGTGTGCGCGGCGTGAGCTCCTTGAGCAAGGACACGCCGCGGGCCAGTTCCTTGAGCTCGGCGAAGAGGGGCTCGCACGGGGCATAGGCGACGCCCATCGACGCGGCCGTCTCCTGGTGCCGTTTCTCGAGCGCCGGGACGCGCGAGAGGTCGCCCGTGAGCGCGTCCTGGCCCAGCGCCAGCAGCTCGTCGGTGACGCCGCGGAAGGCGGAGACGACGATGACGGGCTTGCGCTCCAGGCGGCCCTTGACGATGTCGACCACGCGGGCGATGCGGTCGGGCGCGCCGACGCTCGAGCCGCCGAA
>CAZTZW010000487.1:572-2424 GCA_964618085.1 uncultured Elusimicrobia bacterium | reverse complement strand
CCTGCTCGAAGTCCTTGCCGACCATGAAGCCGGTGATGTTCTGCAGGAACAGGAGCGGCACCTTGCGCTGGTCGCACAGCTCGATGAAGTGCGCGCCCTTGACCGCGGACTCGCCGAAGAGGATGCCGCGGTTGGCCAGGATGCCGACCGGGCGGCCGTGGATCTTGGCGAAGCCCGTCACCAAGGTCTGGCCGTAGTTGGCCTTGAAGTCGTGGAAGCGCGAGCCGTCCACGAGGCGCGCGATGACCTCGCGCGGGTCGACGGGGCGGCGCAGGTCGCGGTGGAACACGCCGTACAGCTCGTCGGGGGCGTAGGCCGGCTCCTCGAAGTCGCCGTCGTCGAGCTTGAACTTCGGGGCGTTGAGGTTCGCGACGATGGAGCGCGCGATCCTGAGCGCGTGCTCGTCGTTGTCGGCCAGATGGTCGGTGACGCCGGAGACCTTGGAGTGCATGTCCCCGCCGCCGAGCTCCTCGGCCGTGGACTCCTCGCCGGTCGCGGCCTTCACCAGAGGCGGCCCGCCGAGGTAGATGGTGCCCTGGTTGCGGACGATGACGGCCTCGTCCGACATGGCCGGGACGTAGGCGCCGCCGGCGGTGCACATGCCCATCACGACGGAGATCTGGGGGATGTCGAGCGCCGAGAGCTGGGCCTGGTTGTAGAAGATGCGCCCGAAGTGCTCCTTGTCCGGGACCACCTCGGCCTGCTTGGGCAGGAACACGCCGCCCGAGTCCACGAGGTAGACGCAGGGCAGGCGGTTCTCGAGGGCGATCTCCTGGGCGCGCAGGTGCTTCTTGATGGTCTCGGCGTAGTAGGTGCCGCCCTTCACCGTGGCGTCGTTGGCGACGATGACGCATAGGCGGCCGGAGACCACGCCGAGGGCCGAGATCATCCCCGCCGAGGGGACCTCGTCGTCGTAGAGGCCGTTGGCGGCCAAGGCCGACAGCTCGAGGAACGGGGCGCCCGGGTCCACCAGGCGCTCGACGCGCTCGCGCGCCGTCAGCTTGCCGCGGGAGCGGTGCAGCTCCACCGACTTGGGCGAACCGCCCTTGCGGACCTTGTCGAGCTTGCCCTGCAGCTCCTCCAACAGAGAGAGATGGTGCTTGACGTTCTCGAGGTAGTCGGGAGCGCGCTTGTCGGCGGAGGAGACGATGGGCGGGGTGTCGGCGTCGGCCATGGTTAAGGGCATCTTATCACATCGTTCAGCGGGACATAAGCGCCGGGAGCTATCCTTGGAGCATGACCAACACCATACTGCTCGTGGACGACGACGCCGCCGTGCGCTGGATGCTCAACAAGGCCCTCACCCTCGCGGGTCACCGCGTCATCGAGGCCGCCAACACCGCCGGAGCGCTGGGCATGCTCTCCGCCTTCACTCCGGACCTCGCCATCGTGGACGCCGGCCTCGGCGACGGGCACGGCTCCAGCGTGTGCCGCGCCCTCAAGCGCACGGCGCCCGGCATCCCCGTCATGATGATCTCCGGGGCGCCCGAGGAGGACGCCGGTCCGGCCGACGCCTTCATGGCGAAGCCCTTCAACCTGGCCGCCCTCTCCTCGCGCGTCGGCGACCTGCTCGCTTCCTGACGCGCCGACGAGCTTGGCGGGACCGCCGCAAAATGCCATAATGCCGTCACGGTAGCGTGGCTGAGCGGTCAAAAGCACCGGTCTGTAAAACCGGCGGCAATAGCCTACATAGGTTCGAATCCTGTCCCTACCACCATTTAAGAAAAATGCCGGCCCTTAGGGGCCGGCATTTCTTTTATATCCAGTCGTGGCGGCGGAACCAGCCGAGCATCACGAAGATGATCGCCAGGCAGGCGATCGTGAACCCGAGCCACTGCGCGCCGCAATCCCC
>CAZTZW010000487.1:0-562 GCA_964618085.1 uncultured Elusimicrobia bacterium | reverse complement strand
TCTCGAGGATTTTCTGGGAACTGGTCGAAGGACCAGGATGAGAGAGGCGAGTGGTTTCCTTTTTATAGCCCCCTTCGCCCCCCGCTTCGCGCCCCCCTCATCCCTCAAGGGAAGAGGGGGCATCCTTTAGACGTCGTTTTTTGTAGGGTAACGGGATGCTCCTGCTCGCGTCCTTCCTGTCCGGCGCCGCCGGCCTCGTCTTCGAGGTCCTGTGGGCCAAGCGCCTGGGCCTGGTGTTCGGCAGCGCGGCGGTGGCGCAGGCCTCGGTGCTCGCCGCCTTCCTCGGCGGCCTGGCCCTGGGGAGCGCCCGGCTGAGCCGGCGCGCCGACGCGTCGCCTTCCCCCCTGCGCTTCTACGCCAAGCTCGAGGTCCTGGTCGCGCTGTACGGCCTGCTCGCGCCCCTGCTGCTCCACTTCGCGGACGGCGCGTGGCGGTGGCTCGGCCCGCTGGGCGTCCTCGGCCACGCCTTCCTGATGGGCGGCGCCACGCCGGCCCTGTGCCGCGCCGCCGGCGGGGAGACGCAGCGCAGCGTCGGCCGCGTCTACGCCGCCAACGCGGCGGG
>CAZTZW010000486.1:1571-2451 GCA_964618085.1 uncultured Elusimicrobia bacterium | reverse complement strand
AGTACTTGCTGACCACGGTGACGCTCGTGACGATCTTCGCGGCGATGTACGGCTTCCTTCAGGGCCAGCTGCGGAGTCTCTTCCTGATCGCCGGCGTGAAGATCCTCAAGACATACTACTGACGTTCAAAACGAGACAGGGAGAACAACTTACATGATGATGCTCCAGGTGGGGTCGTGGGTGAAGAACCGGCTCGCGAGCCGGCGCGGTCAGAACACCGTCGAGTACCTGCTGATGCTCACGGTCGTCGTCGGCGTCGTCCTCGTCGCGGGCGTGGCGCTCAAGCGCTTCATGCCGACTCTGTTCAACAACATCCAGCAGATGATCACCGGCGCCGCGAGCCAGATGGGCTCCGGCGGCAACTAGTCTCACAAGTCGCCCCCGCACCCGCCCCCTCGGAAACGGGGGGGCGGGGAAAGGGGGCGGGGAGGAAGGGCGATGACGCGGCGTAGGAGTCGAGCCGGGCAGGTGGTGGTGGAGATGCTCCTCATCCTGCCGGTGTTCCTGACGATGGTCTTCACCATCATGGAGATCGGCTACGTCTCGTTCCAGCTCATCCTTCTGAATCACGCGACGTACGAAGTGGCTCGCATCGGCAGCATGACGTTCACCCCGCCGCCGGGTTATACGTGCGGCAAGCTCAACGAGTTCATGCAGAGGATCCTTCCGGCGGCGCGAGTGACGTGCACGACGGAGCAGACTCTGGTGGACCCGCAGGCGGGACAGTCGAACTTCGATCTGGTCGTGACGGGACAGCACGCGGTGAGGCTGATCTTCCCCATCAGCAGCATCATCATGGCGAAGCCGCAGGGGTCCGGGACGAGGCTGTTGTTCGCGACGGTGCGCATGCCGATAGAGACGCCGCTGAAGAAATAGAGAG
>CAZTZW010000486.1:0-1561 GCA_964618085.1 uncultured Elusimicrobia bacterium | reverse complement strand
TTCCACAACCGAAAAAGAAAGTTATACTTTGCTCAAGAACATGGAAAAGAAAGGAGTGCTCGTGCCGATGCTGCTCGCCATGGGCGCGGCCGTCTTCTATCTCATGGTCCTCACCAGCAAGGAGCGCGCCCTCTCCAACGCCTACGAGACGGCGAACGTCCTCGTCGCCCGCGTCGACCTGCCGGAGCGCACCGTCCTCAAAGAGGACATGGTGGAGGCTCTGGCCGTCCCCCGCAAGTTCATGCAGCAGGACTCTTTCGAGATCAAGACGCCCTCGGACATGAAGCTCATCAACAACCTGGTCAGCCGCACCCGCATCCCCAAGGGCAACCAGGTGACGCAGTCGGCCCTCATCTCGCTCTCGCCCGAGTCGGGCCTGAGCGTCAAGATCCCGCCCGGCTACCGCGGCGCCATCCTCGCCATCGACAACGAGCTCAAGGCCCTCATCAAGCCCGGCGACCGCGTGGACGTGCTGGTCACGTTCGACGCCCTCATGAACGACGGCCGCAAGGAGAAGGTGACGGCGACCATCCTGCAGAACGTGCTGGTCATCGCCGTCGGCACCAACCTCGGCCAGGGCATGAGCGCCAAACAGTTCAAGCAGCTCGGGGACAAGGAGGAGAAGTCCGCCGCCTTCTCGGAGAAGGCCACCATCGGCCTGGCTCTGAACCCCAACGAGGCGCAGTACCTGGCGCTCGCCATGAAGCAGGGCGAGCCGACGGTGATCATGCGCGGCCTCGGCGATATCGAGATGCACCCGATGGAGATGGCCAGCTTCAGGAAGCTCTTCAGGAACTGACGGGACTGCCGTACCCAGAATCGACAACATGACTCGACAACAGTGGACGGCGGCGGTCTGTCTCGTGCTGGCCCTCGCGCAAGGCGCGGCGGCCCAGCCCGAGGACTCGCTCATCGCCGTCTCGGCCGATATCGTGGAGATCTCCGGATCCGTCCAGAAGGACCTGGGTTTCGCGTGGACGCCCTTCCAGTCGGGCATCCTCTACGCGGAGAAGACCATCCCGGGGCTGTACAAGATGGGCGATTTCGCGCGTCAGACGCAGCTCCAGACCTCTTTGAAGATGCTCGAGACCGAAGGCAAGGCGCAGCTGTTGTCGAACCCGAAGGTGGTCGTGCAGGCGCAGTCGCAGGCCAACTTCGTGGTCGGCGGCGAGGTGCCGTTCCCCTCCGCCAACGGCAACGGCACGGTCACGGCCGATTTCAAGAAGTTCGGCGTCATCTTGAACATCGTGCCGGTCATCAACCCGAACAAGAAGGACACGATCCGCGCCGAGATGCAGCTCGAGGTGTCGAACGTCGACTTCTCTAAGACGGTGCAGGTCGGGAACACCGCCGTGCCCTCCATCGTCACCCGCCAGGTCCAGACCGCCGTCGAGATCAAGAGCGGCGAGACCTTGGTCATCGGCGGCCTCAAATCCAGCACCAAGAACGTCTCCAAGTCCCGGGTCCCGTTCCTCGGGCACATACCGATCCTAGGTTTGTTGTTCACGACGACCAGCGTGGTCGAGGAGCAGAAGTCCCTGTTCCTGTTCATCACGATGGA
>CAZTZW010000485.1:0-2459 GCA_964618085.1 uncultured Elusimicrobia bacterium | reverse complement strand
GGCGGCCGGGGCGCTCGCCCACGCCCACGGCGCCGGGGTCCTCCAGCGCTCCGGGCGGGGCTCCATCGAGGTCCCGTTCGAGCAGTACGACGCCCTGACGATCGACGCGTCGGGGGCCGTCATCGCCGCGCACGACCTGCGCATCGACCGCCGCTCCGGAGAGGACCTCACCAGCCGCGCCTCGGGCCTCTCGCGGCCCCTGCGCTCGCTCTCCTGGGCCGCGGACGGGCTCTACGGCACGGACGGCAGCCCGACCTTGCTGCGCTGGCCCAGCGCGGACGCTCCGCCCGACCGCTTCAGCCTCGACCACGAGCCCGTCGCCGTGTTCGCCGCGAACGGGAGCGTCTGGACCCAGGACGCGGAGGGGAACATCCGTCAGTACCTGCTCAACCGCTCCATGACCGGGGTCTTCCTCCAGCCCCTCGACCGGGCGATGCTGCCCGGAGGCCGCGTCGGCCCTTTCGCCGTGGGCCGCGACGGCGCGGTCCTCGCGCTCGACCCCAAGGGCGTGCTGCTGCGCTTCGAGCACGCCCAGAGCGCTTTCTCGGAGCCCGCGCGCGGGCGTTCCTACGGTCCCGGCGCGGTCCGCGCCCCCGCGCCCGCGGGCGCCCGCGTCCGCGTCCCGCGGGCCGCCGGCGCGCCGCTCCTGCGGACGCTCTGACGCCGCGGAAGGCCCCGCGGCTCAGGAGCGCTTGCGGGCGGGGGAAGACGAGGGCGGACTGAAGCGGTAGCCCACGCCGTGGACGGTCTGCACCATCTCTCCGGCCGGCCCGAGCTTGCGGCGCAGGGACTCCACGTGCTTGTCCAAGGTCCGCGTCTCGACGTTGCCGGGGTAGTTCCAGACCGCGGAGAGGAGCTCCTCGCGGTTGAAGGCGCGGTCGGGGTGGCGCAGGAGCTGGGCGAGGAGCTCGAACTCCAGGCGCGTGAGCTCGACGGCGCGGTCGGACACCAGCGCCTGACGCGAGAGGAGGCGGAGCTCGACGGGGCCTCCGTTGAGGACGGTGAGGGTCTCCTCGGGAGCGCTGCCGGACCAGACGGCGCGGCGCAGCAAGGTACGCACCCGCGCCAGGAACACGGGCGGCTGGAAGGGCTTGGAGATGGCGTCGTCGGCGCCCGCGTCGAGGAGCGCCACCGTCTCCGCCGCCCCGGCCTTCGGGTCCACGCACAGGATGGGGAGGCGGCGCAGGGGCGCGTCGGCCCGCAGACGGCGGACCAGTTCCAGGGCGCCGCCGTCGGCGTTGCAGACGACCACCAGCTGCGCCGTGCGCGCGGCGGCGTGAGCGGCGTCCTGGGTCGAGGTCTGGTTGACGCGATGGCCTTGCCCGGCCAGCAGCTCGGACATCGTGGTCCGATACTTCACGTCACCGGAGTAGACGACGATGAGCATGTCCCCGGTCAGCCTCCGAAGACGGGATACTCGCCGAAGACGTCCTTCAGCGCGTTGGTGACCTCGCCGACGGTGGCGTAAGCCTCGACGGCTTCCAGGATGGCCGGCATGAGGTTGGTGGGGCCCTTGGCCTCGGTCCGCAGGCGCGCGAGAGCGGCCTGGACCTTGCCGTTGTCGCGCTCGCGGCGCAGCTTCTTGACCGAGGCGACCTGCCGCTTCTCGACGGCGTGGTCGATCTTGAGGATGGGCGGCGCGGCGCCGCCGGCGGCGTGCACGTTGACGCCCACGATCTTGCGGCGGCCCGCGTTCAAGTCGGTCTCGAAGCGGTACGCGGTCTCGGCGATCTCGCGGTGGAAGTAGCCCTTCTCGAGGGCGGGCACGACGCCGCCCAGCTCGCGGATGCGCTTGAGGATGGCCTGGGCGCGCTCCTCGACCTGGTCGGTGAGCGATTCCAGGAAATAGGAGCCGCCGAAGGGGTCCGGCGTGTCGGTGACGCCGGTCTCCAAGGCCAGGATCTGCTGGGTGCGCAGGGCGAGCTTCACCGCCTCGTCGGTCGGCAGCGCGAGGGCCTCGTCGAAGGAGTTGGTGTGCAGGCTCTGCGTGCCGCCGAGGGCCGCCGCCATCGACTGGAAGGCCACGCGCGCCAGGTTGTTCAACGGCTGCTGCGCGGTGAGGCTCACGCCCGCCGTCTGGCAGTGCATGGGCAGCATCCAGGAGATCTCTTTCTTGGCGCCGAACTCCTCCTTCATCATCTTCGCCCAGATGCGGCGCGCGGCGCGCAGCTTGGCGATCTCCTCGAAGAAGTCGTTGTGCACGTCGAAGAAGAAGGAGAGCTGGGAGGCGAAGTCGTCGACGTTCAGCCCGCGCTTGACGAGGCGCTCGACGTAGTCGCGCCCGTCGCCGAGGGTGAACGCCAGCTCCTGCACCGCGTCGGCGCCGGCCTCGCGGATGTGGTAGCCCGAGATGGAGATGGGGTAGAAGCGGGGCGTCTCCTTGACGCAGAACTCGATCAGGTCGAGCACGAGCCGCATCGAGGGCTCGGGAGGGTAGAGGTACTCGTTCTGGGCGATGT
>CAZTZW010000484.1:0-2468 GCA_964618085.1 uncultured Elusimicrobia bacterium | reverse complement strand
AAGGACTTCGCGATCATGATCGGCGGGGCGTCCGCCGCGCTCGCCGGCCTGCTGATCGTTGCGATGTCGATCAACATCGACCAGATCCTGAAGTACGCCGACCTCCCGTCCCGAGCCGCCGGCGCCCTGATAGAAGCTCTGGAACAGCTTGCCGACCTCGGCCGGGTCGATGCCGTCGCCGGTGTCGCGCACGGCGAAGCGCACGCCGACCCCGTCCGCGTCGACCTTCACGGTCACCGCGCCGCCCTTCGGGGTGTGGCGCACGGCGTTCTCGAGGAGGTTGTTGAGGACCTGGGAGAGGCGCTTCTGGTCCGCCGCGACCGTGGGCAGGCCGGAGGCGATCTCCGTCTTGAGCGTCAGGCCGCGGGCCTGCGCGCGGGCCGCAGGCCCCACGACGAGGCCCTCGACCATCGCGCCGGGGTCGAAGAGGTTCGTCTCCAGGCGGAACTTGCCCTGCTCGATGGAGGCCCAGTCCACGAGGTCCTCGATGAGGCGCGAGATCTGTCCGATGCCGTTGGAGATGTACTGCATGCGCTTCTTCTGGTCGTCGTCGGGCCGGATGGTGCCCGCGAGCATCTCGAAGCTCACCTGGAGGGTCATCAGCGAGTTCGACAGGTCGTGCGACGCCATGGACATGAACTTGGACTTCATGGCCGAGAGGCGCGAGAGCTGGTCGTTGGTCTTCTGCAGCTCGAGGATGAGGCGCTTGTTCTCCTGCTTGAGCCGCAGCTTCTCGAGGGACTTGGTGATGGCCCGCTTGAGGTTGTCGAAGTTGACGGGCTTCGTCAGGAAGTCGTCGACGGACTCCTGGATGGCCTTCAGCGCCGTGTCGAGCGAGGCGTGGGCCGTGATCATCAGGATCTGGCTCTCCGCGTTGAGCGCCCGTATCTGCTTGATGGCGTCGATGCCGGTGCCGTCGGTGAGGTTGTAGTCCATCAGGATGACGTCGAAGGACTGCTTCTTCACCTGGCTCACGGCCTCGGCGGCCGAGCCCGCCTGCGCGGTCTCGTAGCCGTCGACGTCGAGGTTGTCCGCGACGCTCTCGCGCATGTTCGCGTCGTCATCGACGATGAGTATCTTGCCTTTCATGGTTTCCTAGACGGCGATCGGGAAGAAGAGCTTGAAGGTGGTGCCGACCCCGACGGTGGACTCGACGTCGACGCGGCCCTTGTGGCGGTCGACGACCTTGCGCACGACGGCCAGGCCCAGGCCCGTGCCGCGCGCCTTGGTGGTGAAGAAAGGGGCGAATATCTTGTCGAGCACGTCCGGCGGGATGCCCGAGCCGGAGTCGGCGACGTCGATCTCGACCCAGCCCGGGTCCGTGATGGGCAGGACGGTGCGGATGGTGATCTTGCCGCCCTTCGGAGCGGGCTGGACCTCGATGCCGTTGCCGATGAGGTTGCGGATGGCCTGCTGGACCTCGACGACGTCGATGTCCAGCGACGGGTTCGCGGGATCGAGGTGCTTCTCGAGCGTGATATGGGGCGGGAAGGGGTAGACCGAGAGCAGCTCCTCGAGCCAGTCGTTGAGCTTGACGCGCTCCAGCTGCATCTCGCGCTGGCGCGAGTAGGTCAGGATCTCGTTGATGATGCCGTTGGCCTGCTGGATCTCGGACTCGATGATCTTGATGTGCTTGGCGAGTTTGGGGTCGGGCTCGCCGGCCGCGCCGAGCTTGGTCTTGATGAAGTAGATGGAGTTGTTGATGACGGCCAGCGGGTTGCGGATCTCGTGGCCGACGACGGAGGCCATCTGGCCGATGGCGGCCAGGCGCTCCTTCTTGATGAGCTCGTCCTGCGCGGCCTTCAGCTCGCGCGTGCGCGCGTCCACGCGCTTCTCGAGGAACTTGGTGAACTTCTCGAGCTCCTGCTTGGCGTGGATGAGCTCGCCCGTCTTCTCCAGACCGGCCATGAAGTCCCTCAGATCGCGGTATTTCATAATCAAAAGTAGTAGAAAATCAGTTTCTTATCCTTGACTGGTTATTAGCAGGGTGCCTAGAATCCGCCTCCGTCGATCCCGAAGGAGTTTTATTCGGGTTTTCCCTTGCATCCTTGTGGGTGCAACGCTGCCAGCCTTGGCATGGTCAACAGAGCCATCTTGTTCTGATTGACCCAGTGGCACACCGGCCTGCACAGCCCGTGTCACCAGTCTGTCAAGGCCATTATCACTGTCATGTGGTGTGCGATCGGTCAGTCCCAGACTTGACCTGTTGCGCAACGCGGTCGGTGAGGAAAGGAAAAACATGACAGCGATTGATCGTGCCTGGTCCAGCGACTCATTGCCCCCAGCCTCTTCGGCTGATGAGGTGAGCCGAGAAGCGGTAGACCGTAAGGGGACCATCGGGTCCCGCGTGCAGTTGTTTCTGGCCGATGTCTTGGCCGGTGTTCGTTTGGTGAGTCACAACACCCTGGCCATGGTGGGCCTGGTGGCGACTGTTGCTGCCATCTTTCTGGCGCAGCAGCCCGAATGGC
>CAZTZW010000483.1:0-2473 GCA_964618085.1 uncultured Elusimicrobia bacterium | reverse complement strand
CCCGGTCCCCCGGTTCTTGCCGACTTTTGGGGGCGGCCGAGACTGCTAATTTAGAAAACTTCACAAACCGTGGCGGTTCGGTCGGTTTATCTCGATGCTTACGAGCTAAATCGCTCGAAGTTCGGGTGGATTGGAGGAACGGTCTTTTTGCTTGACCCCTATCTGTATGTAACATAATAAATATTATCGTTAGTAACTGGGCAAAGGAATCCCCAGGCGATTTAATGGGCTAATTTAAATCAGCTGCGGGTGCGACCGGGAGCCTCCAAGCTCAATGCGTTAGCGCGCATGGTCAGATTCTAATTCATGGGTCCGGCAGTGTCAACAAAATAATGCGTAGCTGTCACGAACAGACGACACTCAACGCACGGTCAGATGGCTAGGTCTGTGGGCCGCGCGCGCCGGCGCGGCTCTTGGCGGCGGTCCAATAATTCCAGCCGGGCCCCATTTTGTCGCCTTTAGCGAACAAGGGGCCCACGCGCGCCTGGATCTTCTCGCGGCATGCTTCGGCTATCGCCAGGGCCCGCAACTCGCGCGGCTGGACCATTTCCCAGTAGTCGCGGACGGGGGTGAACTGGCGCAGGATTTCCAGGCCGCGGCGGGTGGCCTTCCAGTACCTGAACGTCGGGCGGCCCAGGATGTTCACCTGGCGCCCGCGGACCAGCCCCCCCTCCTCCAAGGCCTTCAGATTCGCGTGCAGCACGCTCAGGGAGGTCGTGGGGTATGCGTTGTGGAGCTGGGAGAACTTAACCCGCTTGGACAGCCAGGCCTTCTCCAGAAGTCCCAGGATGGAAAAGGCGACAGGGCGCCTCTTTGTACGCATGAGGGCCAGATTGTAGGTTTTGGACGCTTCGGATAACAAGGCCCGGGAGCTTCGGGTGGGGGCCCTGGAAGGGGTCTGCGGCTTACGAGGATGCCCCAGGACGCGCCGGACAGGGAGGGGGCGGGTTTGCCCGCCCCCCCCCTTCCGCTGCGCCACGCCCGGCCTAGGCCGTCCCGCCGGCGCCCTTCGCCTTGGCCTTCGCCTTGGCCGGGGCCTCCGCGGCGGTCGCCGCGGCCTTGGCCGGCAGCTCGCGCACGTTCTCGGCGCGCACCGAGAACTGGCCCTTGCCCGCATTGGCGTCCGCGTCGGCCTTCTTGTTGCCCGTCGCCTGCGGCTTCCAGCCCGCCGGCACGTTGACCACGGCCACGTCGTCCTTGACCGAGATCAGGTCGGCCTCCACGGCCTCCCCGCCCTCGACGTCGCGCAGGATCGCTTCCATGGGGACGCGCAGCGCCTCGGCGTGCTCGTGCCCCGCGGGGCAGGGCAGCAACGCCACGTCTTTGCCGGCGCCCACGTCGCCGCGCTCGATGACCAGCAGGACCTTCTTGCTCATGATCTCTCCTTACGCCGTCTTGGTTGCCGGCGCCTTGGCGCCGCCGAAAAGGAAGTACGCCCCGCCCGCCACGATGAGCAGCGGGATCCAGGGGATCGAGCTCGTCACCGCGGGCTGCATGGCCGCGCCGGTCTCCATGGGCGCCGGCGCAGGCACGTTGAAGATCTGCAGGCCCTGGCCGGCGCGCTCCACCACGCCGCCGGCGTCCGGCAGCGCCACGGGCTTTTTGAGCAGGCTCTGGACGCCGGTCGTCACCAGGCCGGCGATGCCCGCGGACTTGAGAGCGGCGGGCACCGTCAGCTTGGAGCTGGAGAGCGCGGTCGTCAGCGCGCCGCCGATGCCCTTGTCCTTGATGACGCTGGGAACGGTGGTCAGGTTCTTGAAGGCGGTGGGCGCGGCGGTCTTGAACACGCCGGCCGCGAAGCCCGACGCCCCGCCGAAGATGGTCCCGGATTTGGCAGCTTCGCCCGGGTCGTAGCTCCCCTTGTTCCAGTTGACCAGGCCGTTGACCGTGCCGGCCGTGGCGCCGGCGTAGAAGCCCGGGATGCCGCCGGTCAGGAAGCCGGCGGCGCCGCCGGTGACGCCGCCCAGCGCGGTCTTGCCCACGTTCTGCGCGAAGCCGCCGAGGTCGTCCAAGAAGCTCATGCGATTCTCTCCAGGGTGCGCGTCAGCTTGGTCACGTAGGCCGCGGCGTTGGAGCCGTTGGAGGGACCCACGTATCCCTCCTTGCCGTCACCGAAGGCCATGGCCTTGAAGAACTGCGGGCCGTCGCCGGCCTGCGCCCACATGAAGGCGATCTGGTAGCGCGGCGCGGTCGAGATCAGGCGCACGAAGTCGCGCACGCTCTCGCGCAGGGATCCGTACACGCGCAGCAGCTCCTGGGTCTTCCAGTCCGTCACCGCGGCGTTGGCCTCGGCGTAGCTGGGGAACACGCGACGCAGGCCGGTCACGTAGACCTGGCCGGGCCAGCTGCTGGTGGCGTGGATGCTGAAGGCGTTGAAGCTCGCGGCGTAGGCCGGGCTGCTGCCCTCGGCGCACTCGAGGACGGCCACGGCCTCCACCGGCAGCGCCGCGAGTTGACGGACTGCTGGATCGCG
>CAZTZW010000482.1:0-2498 GCA_964618085.1 uncultured Elusimicrobia bacterium | reverse complement strand
GTACGGCCTGCGCCTGCCGCGACGCCTCGGCGGCGCCGGCGCGAGCCTGACGGACTGCGCCCTGACGCTCGAGGCCTTGGCCGCCGAGGGCGTCGCCCTGGGCGAGCTCTTCGCGCTGGGCGCGCACCTCTTCGGGGGACTGCAGACCTTGCTCGAGGCGGGGCGCCTGGACCGCGCGACCGCGCGCGCCATCGCCGCCGGCGAGCACCTCGTGGCCCACGCCGTCACCGAGACCCAGGCCGGCTCCGACTTCGCGAGCATCGCCTGCACCGCGCGCCGCAAGGGCGGCTCGTACCGCGTCGCCGGGCGCAAGAGCTACGTGACCGGCGCCGCCGACGCGAGCTCCTTCGTGGTCTACGCCAAGACCGCGCCGCGCGACGGCCTGTTCGGGCTCTCCGCGTTCTGGGTGCCCGTAGGCCCGGGCGTGAGCGTGGAGGGAGCGCTCGACACGATGGGACTGCGCCAGGCCAAGCCCGCTCCCGTCTCCTTCGACGCGACCGTGCCCGCCTCCGCGCGCCTGGGCCGGGAGGGCGCCGGACGCGAGCTGTTCCACCGCGTCATCACGGTCGAGCGGGCGGCCCTTCCGTCCATCTTCCTCGGCCAGATGAGCCGCCTCATCGCCCACACCCTGCAGGACAGCCGCCGCCGCCGCCAGTTCTCCAAGCCCCTGCTCGACAACCAGGCGGTCTCCCACAAGATCGCGGAGCACCACCTGCTGCTGGAGCAGTCGCGCCTCCTGCTGTACCGCGCCTGCTGGCTGCTCGACCGCGGCCGCGACGCCGGACGCGAGGCGTCCCTGTCCAAGTGGGCGGTGACCGACGCCGCCCTGCGCGTGGCGTTGGACTGCGTGCAGCTGCACGGCGCCTCGGGCTTGCTGGAGGCCGGGGAGTCCGCCGCGGCCCTGCGCGACGCGCTCGGCGGGCCCATCTTCTCGGGCACCAACGAGATCCAGAAGGAGATCGTCGTCGCGACGTTGAAGGCGTCCTAGTGCGCCTTCTCGAGCTCGTCGCCGGACACGCCCGCGCGCGCCCCCATCGCCCCGCGGTCCGCTGCGGCGCGAGGACCTGGTCCTACGGCCGCCTGTGGGACGCCGCCCGCCGCGTCCGCGGCCCCTTCGTCCTCCATCACGGCCCCAAGAGCCTGGAGGCCGCGGCGGTCTGGCTGGGCTGCCTGCGGTCCGGCGTGCCGTTCGTCCCGCTGGACCCCTCCTGGCCCGCGGCGCGCGCGCGCAAGGCGCGAGCCCTCCTCTCGCGCCGGGGCGCCCTGAAGCCCGGCGATGCGATGGTCCTGTTCACCTCCGGGAGCGAGGGCGAGCCCAAGGGCATCCCGGTCTCCGCCGCCGGCATCGACTACTTCCTCGACTGGACCTCGGAGCTCCTGCGCTTCGCGCCCGATGACCGCCTGCCCAACCTCGCGTCCTGGGGTTTCGATCTGTCTTTGCTGGACGTGCTGGGCGCCTGGCGCGCCGGCGCGATGGTGGAGCTGTTCCAGGCCGAGGCCGCCTACGCGCCGAAGAGCCTCGCCGCCCGCCTGGCCAGGGAGTTCACCGGCGTCTACGCGACCCCCTCCTTGCTCATGCACCTCGACGACGCGGGCGGGCTCGGCGGCCGCCTCGCCCGCGCGCGCCTGCGCCGCGTCGTCTACGCCGGCGAGAGCTACCCGCCCGCGGCGCTGCGCCGGCTCCTGCGCCCCGGCCTGCCCGTCTACAACTTCTACGGACCCACGGAGACCAACGTCTGCGCCTTTCGCCGGGTCTCCGCCCGCGACCTGCGCCGCGCCGAGGTCCCCATCGGGCGCCCGCCGGACGGCACGCGGCTCTCCGCCCCTCGCGGGGAGCTCGTCGTGGACGGGCCGGGCGTCATGCGGGGCTACCTGGGCGGCCGTCCCTGCGCCGGGGTCTTCCGCACCGCCGACCGCGCCGCGCGGACGAAGGACGGCTGGGTGTTCATGGGCCGCTCCGACCGCCAGGTGAAGCACCGCGGCCTGCGCGTGGAGCCCGCGGAGATCGAAGCCGCTTTGCTGAGCCTGCCCGGGGTGCGCCGCGCCGCCGTCACGCACGCCCCCGCGGGCTTCACCGCCCATCTCCATGCCCGGCGCCCCGTGGGGCTGGCCGAGGCCAAGGCCCGCCTCGCCCGCGAGCTGCCGCCGCACATGAGCGTCCGGCGCGTCGTCCTTCATCCCGAGGGACTGCCGCTCACCGCGCGCGGTAAGCTGGACTGGGCCGCTCTCGAGCGCTCCGCGGCCTGAATCGGTCCCCGCGCGTCAGGGCGTCTCGCGCAAGGACTGGATGATGGCGATCTTCTGCCACACCTTGCGCGACAGGCCCGTGGTCAGGTCCTCGATGCCGTCGACGGCCTCCAGCACGACGGGGTCCTGGACCTTCTGGGCGTAGACGGCGCCGACCTTGCCGATGAGGGACAGCGCCTCGCCGCAATAATCGAGGTAGCGGGCCAGCTCCGGGCCCGACATGGCGTGGCTGGGCGAGGACGCCGTGCGCG
>CAZTZW010000481.1:0-2503 GCA_964618085.1 uncultured Elusimicrobia bacterium | reverse complement strand
GGCCGCGGACCTCGGCCCCTGGAGCATGGACGCCGTGCGCTCCCAGCGCGCCGTCGTCGCCACGTACGCCCTCTACATCGCGCGCGAAGAGAAGGAAGCGGAGCGCCGGCGCGGCTGGGAGCGCGTCGAGATCCCGGCCGGGGTGGATTACCGCCGCGCGGGCTCGCTGGGGACCGAGGCGCTGCAGAAGCTCGCGCGCGTCAAACCGCGCACCCTCGGGCAGGCCTCGCGCATCCCGGGGCTCACCCCGGCCGACGTGCAGGCGCTGTGGGTCCTGACCCGGACGAGCTGACTACTGGCAGGACGAGCGGTTCTTGGAGGTGTACGTCTCGTTGAACCAGCGCTCGGTCTCGGCCGCGTCGATGTTCATGCCCCGGTTCTTGTAGTACAGGGCGAACTGGCCCGCCAAGACGTCGTCGGCGGTCCGCTTGGAGTCGTAAGTCTTCGCCTCGTCGTCCAGGAAGATGACGTTCTGGCGGGGCATATAGGTGGTCGCGATGGTCTTCGGCGTCGACTCGGTGCCGAACTCGGCGTAGTACCAGTCTCGGTAATCCGTGAGCAAGGTCACGCTGGCGTGATAGACGTCGGGCCGCTTCATGTCGGCGGAAGGAGCCGCGCCCGCCCGCCGACCCACGGCGGCGAACATGCAGGCGACGTCCTGCTTGGCGACGCGTGAGGGGTTGAAGAAATCGCCGATGGCCTTGGTGCGCGGTCCCTGCGCGCGGCGCTGGCGCGCCTGCTCGAGCTTCTGGAGGCGGATGGCCTCCTGGGCCTGGGCGTAGCCGATGTCGACGCCGCCGAACAGTTCGTCGAAGGCGGCGGCCGGAGCGGCGATGACGGACGAGAGCGCGATAGCGAGGAGGATCTTCATGCTCCCAGTATGCCCGCGATGAAGGCCGCGCGCACGGGTCTAAAGGCCTAGTGAAGTATTATCATCCTTTAACCGATGGCCAAAGACCCCGAGCTGGACCGCCTCGCCGCCGCCGCCGAGGGCTGGGGCGCGCCCCTGGACGCCGCCGCCCTGGAGCGCGTGGAGTCCTATCTGCGCGAGGTGGCCAAGAAGAACGAGACGACGAACCTGACCGCGGACGGGAGCTGGGAAGACCTCGTCTTGAAGCACGCGGCGGACGGGGTCTTCGCCGCCGCGGCCCTGCGGGCGGCCCTCGGCCGCGACGGCGCGCGGATCTGCGACCTCGGCTCGGGAGGGGGGTTCATCGGGGTGTGCCTCAAGATCGCGTGGCCCGAGGCGCAGGTCACCCTCGTCGAGGCCGTCGAGCGCAAGTTCAAGTTCTTGAACGCCGAGTCCGCGCGCCTCGGCCTGCCCGGCCTGCGCGTGCTGCAGCGGCGCGCGGGAGACGGGCGCCCGTACAACTCGTACGAATCCGGCTTCGACGCCGTGGTCGAGCGCGCGCTCGCGCCGCTGGAGGAGGCCCTCGCGCTGGCGCGGCCGCTGCTCAAGAGGGGGGGGCTGTTCGCCGCCTTCCAGTCCGTCCCCGCCGAGCCGCCGCTGGCGGGCACCAAGATGAGATTGCTAGAGTCACGGGCGTACCGCAGGCCGGGCGAGGCGCAGGAGCGCTTCCTGGTCTTATACCGGGCGGAGGACTAGAACCATGCAGATGCTCAACCGCTACTTCACGCCCTTCGCCCTCATCCTCATCGTGTCGGCCGCCTACTTCCGCGGCCTGTGGGAGGAGGAGTCGCGCGGCACGGCCTACATCGCGCTGGGCATCCTCGCCGCCGACCTGCTCGTCAACTGGTGGCTCTCGCGCAACCAGTACCGCTGGGCGGGCTGGTCCAACCGCTTCCGTCAGATGCAGGTGTGGCTCAACCTCGCCTGGTCCATCCCGCTCTTCTACCTCCTGTTCCCGTACTGGAACCCGATGTGGCTGCTCTTCGTCATGGCTCCGACCGCCGCGGGCCTGACCTTCGGCGTCGTGGAGACCGTCCTGTGCGCCCTGACCGCGGCCGGCGCCATGGTCGGCGTGTACTGGCTGCGCCAGCCGCTGACCGGGGAGTTCCTGGGGATGGCCCTGTCGCAGGCCGCCTTCATCATCATCTTCTCCCTGTTCGTGCACGGCCTGGCCCAGGCCGCCCTGCGCCTGCGCGACGCCAACCGCGCCTGACGTCGGTGAAGCGTCACAACGCCGGGGTGGACGAGCGGCGGAAAGGCCGCTAAACTAGGCCCAGACACCATGGACGCCCTACTCAAGCTGCGCGTCCTCATCTGGGTGCTGGTCGTGAGCCTTTGGGGGCTCATGGTCTACCAGTATCTCGGGGAGGAGGAGCGCGAAGCCTCCAAGATGCAGGCCATCGTCAACCCCTATACGAAGGAGCCTCTTCCCGCGCCCGGACCCAGCCCCGATGAGAGCGCGCTGTCCGCGCTCAACGCTCCGGCCGCGCCGGTCGCGCTCTCCCCGTCCGCGCAAGCGCCGCTCTCGCCGCCGTCGGCCCCGCCTCCCGCCGCGCCGCCGGCCGTGCCCGAGGATTCGCTCGGCCGCGTCCT
>CAZTZW010000480.1:0-2505 GCA_964618085.1 uncultured Elusimicrobia bacterium | reverse complement strand
GCGCCCAACGACGCGCCGGCCGCCCCGGCGGCCGCCGCCCAGGGGCCCAGCCAGGAAGTCCTGGAGGCCGTCGCCCGCCTGGCTCCCAAGATCAAGCAGATGCGCGCCATGTTCTCCACCGTCATCGTCGGCCAACAGGAGATGATCGACTCCCTGCTCATGGGCGCGATGCTCCAGGAGCACATCTCGCTCGAGGGTCTCCCCGGCGTCGCCAAGACCTTGGCCGCCGAGACGCTCAGCGCCATCATCGGCGTGACCTCCAAGCGCATCCAGGGCACCCCGGACCTCCGCCCCTCCGACATCACGGGCGCCGAGGTCATCAACGAGGACGCCGACGGCCGCCGCACGAAGAGCTTCGAGGAAGGCCCCATCTTCGCCGAGGTCGTGCTCTTCGACGAGATCAACCGCGCCCAGCCGCGCACCCAGTCGGCCACGCTGTCGGTCATGCAGGAGCGCACGGTGCCGACCAAGAGCGGCCAGAAGAAGACGCCGCTGCTGACCATGATCGCGACGCAGAACCCCATCGAGCAGGACGGCACCTACCGCCTGCCCGAGGCGCAGGAAGACCGCTTCATGTTCAAGGTCAACGTGCCCGAGCCCAACGCCGAGGAGCGCAAGCTCATCATGGCGCGCTTCTCCGGCGAAGTCGCCGCGCCGGTCGCCACCCAGGTCGTCACCAAGGACGAGGTCCTCGAGATCGGCCGCATGGCCAAGAAGGTCTACGCCTCCGAGCCGATGCGCGACTACATCAACAACGTCATCGACGCGCTCAAGGTCCAGGGCAAGTTCGGCCTGGACTTCAAGGACGAGATCGACCAGGTCATGTCCACGCGCGCCTCGCTCATGATGCTCAAGGCCGCCCGCATGCACGCCTTCATGGCCGGCCGCGGCTACGTGGACGTCTCCGACGTCAAGGCCGTCGCCCACCGCGTGATGCGCCACCGCATCATCCCGGCCTACAACGCCAAGCTCACGCGCGACCAGATGATCGACAAGGCGCTGGAGAAGGCGCCTCTTCCCCTGCCGGCCAAGTAGCATCGTGAAGGCCGCGGTGGCCGCCGCCGCCCTTTGGGCGGCGGCGGCCCCATCCTGGGGCGTCGTACGGGGCGTCAAGCCGCCGCCCATCCTCGCCCATCCGGCTTCCGCGCCGCCGTCCGCGGCCGTGCCGCGCCTGGCGGGACCCATCGCGTTGTCCGCGGCCTTCGACCCGCGGACCTTGGCCGCGCCGGCCGGCGCTCCGTCGGCGCCGCCGTCGGTCGAGGCGCTCGCCCCCGGCCTGGCGCCCCTGGGAGTCCCGGGGCCGGGCATAGCGCCCGCTCACGCCGAGGCCGTCCAGCGCCTGGCCGATGAGTCGGGTCAGGCGTGGTTCATCCACGGCAGCCGGCAGACCGGCACGCGCTTCAGCGACGGCAAGCCCTTCCTCCCCGAGTCCGACCTCAACCTCGGCGTCATCGGGCCTCCGGAGACCCTGGTCGAGCGCTACCGCTCGCGCTGGGACGGCGTGCCCGACGTCCGCTACGGCCCGATGCGCAGCGTCCCGACCGTCGAGGAGGCGCTGGGCAAGGGCTACCTCGTGTTCAAGCCGCGCGTCGCGCTCCCTTATGCCGACGACGTCGCGCTCCTGGCCGCGCCGCTGCGCACGGAGCACCAGCTGGCGCGGCTCCAACGGACGCCGCGGGCTCCGGGGGACCGCTTCCGCTTCACCATCATCGGCGACGCCGAGCCGGGCCGCTTCTTCATCGCGCGGGCGCTGTTCGGCGCGCACGGCGTGTTCTGGAAGCTGCTGCGCCGCGCCGACGCTTCGGGCTCCGACTTCATCCTGCAGCTGGGCGACCTCGTCAGCCGGGGCATCCGGCGCAACTTCAGCCGCGTCTTCCACGGCCTGAGGAACGCGCGCCTGAGCACGCCGTTCTTGACCGTCATCGGCAACCACGACCGGCACAAGCCGCACGGCGTGACCAACGACAGGCTGTACCGCCGCTACTGGGGCGCCACCGATTGGGTGCTCGACCGCGGCGACTGGCGCTTCATCACGCTCGACAACAGCGCCGGGCGGGTCACCGACGAGCAGCTCCGGTGGCTGGAGAAGAGCCTGGCCGTCCGCAAGCGGCTCATCGTCTTCACCCACATCCCGCCGGCCCCGCTCGGCGTCTTCACCGACTACGGTGGTCTCAAGGGCGCGGGAGGCTTCGCGCGCGGCGCCGAGAAGTTCATGGAGCTCATGTCCCGCCACAAGGTCGAGCGCGTCTACATGGGCCACGTGCACGGCCTGGCCGCCGTCACCCGCGACGGCGTGCGCTACGTGCTCACCGGCGGCGGCGGTTCGCCGCTCTACCCCAACAACGCCGTCAACCTCATCCATCACAGCCTCGAGGTCGAGGTCGGCCCCGGCGGCATCGCCGAGACCGTCCACCCCCTCGACGGCGCGCCCTTCCGCCTCTAGTTAACCAGGGGGACAGACTCCCCAGTTAACTTCCGCGTCAGTTAACTGGGGAGTCTGTCCCC
>CAZTZW010000479.1:0-2511 GCA_964618085.1 uncultured Elusimicrobia bacterium | reverse complement strand
ATGCCGACCGCCGCGCCGGCGTTCTTGGCGCCGCCGAAGTCGGTGGTCGAGGTGCCCGAGAGGATGCCGTGCACGCCGATGACCGCCATGGACATCAGCAGCACCGCCGAGCCCGCGTACCACAAGTTCTTGTCGAGGGTGAAGGCCATCATGATGGCGCAGGCCGCGAGGAGGCCGTAGAGCACGCCGGCCATGGGCGCGCGGCGCGACTGGAACAGCTTGTCGGAGGCCCAACCCGTCATGACGGAGCCGGCGATGCCGGCGATGAAGAGCACGAGGCCCCAGTTCTGCGGGACCCAGAACGTCTTCTTGAAGCCCACCTCGGCCGCGAACAGCGGGTACCAGTGCATGATGCCGTTGCGCAGGATGCCGGAGCAGAACTCGATGCCGCAGACGACCATCAGCACGGGGTGGGTGACGATCTTCTTGAAGACCTGCATGACCGGCAGGCGCTGGCCGTCGTGCGAGAGCGCTTCCTCGCCCGTGTCGAAGTCCTTGTAGCCGGCCTGGCTGGGCGAGTCGCACAGGTACTTGTACATGACGAGCCAGGTGGCGCCCAGCAGGATGGCCGGCGCGAAGAACAGCCACCAGTTGCCGTTGACGCCGGTGCCGCCGGGCAGCAGGGCCGCCGCGATGGTCGCCCAGAAGCCCAGCTTGGCCGGGTCGACGACGGCGCGCGTGGCGTCGACGATGGCGAAGCCCCAGTCGAAGGCGAAGAGGATGCCCATGGCGATCATGATGCCGAACATGGTCGAGAAGGTGCCGCGCTCGCGCACGTGGAACCACGGCGCCTTGACGGTCACGATGGCGACCGCGCCGTAGCTCTGGAAGTGCATGTTGACCGCGTAGAGCACGGTGAACATGCTCACCAGCGAGACCTGCCAGCCCCAGTTGGCGATGCCGTAGACCATGACGCCCATGATGGCGTTGACGAGCAGGGAGCCCATGGTGCCGATGAGCATCGCGGAGCGGCCGCCCAGCTTGTCCGTCAGCGGGCCGGTCGCGAGGAAGGAGAGGCCGTACACCCAGGCGCCGACGGCGAAGATGGTGCCGAACTGGGCCTTCGTCATCAAGGCGTCGCCGAACGCGCTCTTGGCGACGGTCAGGTTGTAGCGCCCCATATAGAGGAAAGCGTAGGCGAGTCCCATCGGGACCCAGTTCATGGCGCGGCGGAATTTGTAGGCGGAGGAGTGGCTGGGATGTTCCATGACGAGATTCTAGCGGTGATGCGTCGGCGTCGTGAATAGGCCGTAGGACCCATTTCCCCTCGGCGTGCGGCCCGGGTCCTGGCGTGACGACGGCGTGACGTCAGCGCTTGACCGGAGGGTAGGTCTTCGCGAGGTCGATGGGGGCGCAGTACGGCGAGAGCCAGACCCGCTCGAACACGTTCAGGGCGCGGGCGGCCAGGGTCTCGTCGCGCACGACCAGCTCGAGGTTGCGCGAGTTGTCCATGTAGCCGCCGCTCCAGTTGGAGGTTCCCAGCCACAGCGCCTTCCCGTCCACGGTCATGTACTTCGAGTGGATGACGCGGGAGAAGGGCACGTAGCCCTCCGCGGCCTGCGGGACGACGCAGATCTTGATGGAGACGCCGGGCAGGACGGAGAGGCTCTTGAGGTGGGAGATGGCCGGCTCGCCCGTGCTCCAATCGGCGACCATGAGCCGCACCTTCACGCCGCGCACGACGGCGTCGCGTAGGGCGTTGTCGATGACGGGGTAGAAGCGCTTGGGCTTGTCGTAGGTCGTGGGGCTGTAGTCCATGACCTGGACCGCCACCTCGGTCTTGGCCTCGGCGATGAGGGCGGCGACCTCGCTCTCGGAGTCGCCGACGCCCGCGGGCAGGAAGCCCTTGGGGCTGGCGACGAGGTAGGCGCGGCGGGTCCGGTCGTGGGCGGGGCCGGCGGGCAGGCGGGGCGTCTCGGCGGCGAGGGCGGCGGCCCAGTCGTGCTCGAAGACGGCGGCGAGGTCCGCTACGACGTGGGGCTCGGCCACGCGCAGGCCGAGCTCGTGGATGTGCTTGAGCGAGCGCCAGTCCCAGTTCTGCGAGCCCACGTAGGCGGCGGCGCCGTCGACGACCATGTACTTGGCGTGCACGATGCCCGCGCCCGCGACCTTGGACCACTCGATGATGCGCAGCTCCAGGTTCGGGATGGTCTTGAGGACGGCGATGCCGTCGAGGGAGTTCTTCTCGAACTTCTTCTCGAGGAGGACGCGGATCTTGACCCCGCGCTCGCCCGCGGCGCGCAGGGCGGCGAGGGTGGCCTCCAGGGGCTGGCCGGTGGAGGTCGCGATGTAGAACTGCTCGACGTCGATGGTCTTGCGGGCCTGGGCGATCATCTCCGGCCAGACGTGCTGGGCCTGGCGCAGGTCGGGCTCCTGCAGCTCGGTCTCGACGGGATAGGAATAGACCAGCTCGAGGCCGCTCCAGGCGACGGGCGCCGCCGCGGCCGCGGGGGCGCTGGAGGCGGCGGGCGCGGCGGCGTCGGGAGCGGGCGCGCTCCAGCCGGGCAAAGC
>CAZTZW010000478.1:0-2515 GCA_964618085.1 uncultured Elusimicrobia bacterium | reverse complement strand
GCAGGAACAGGTGCCCGCGGAGCGGCTGGACGACGCGGGCGGAGCCGTCCGGGCCCACGGCCCAGGCGACGCTGCCCGTGCTGGCCACGAGGAGGAGTCCGGGCCCCCCGCCGAAGACGGACAGGTGCGCGACGTCGAAGTCGGACGCGACGCGCGGCCGGCGCGCCACGGACTTGAGCCGGCGCTCGAAGTCGGCGCGGTCTCGCCGGTCGCCGAGGCGGGTGCCGCCGAGCACCAGCTCGTCCACGCGGCCGACGCCCTTGCGGCGCAGCAGGCGCCGGATGACGCCGGTCGCTTGGCGCCAGTTGACGGCGCGGGCGCGCTGGGTCCAGACGAATCTGCCGTCGGACGCGAGGCAGGCGCGCAGCCAGGTCGCGCCGAGGTCTACGCCCAGCCGCAGGCTCAAGGCGCGGGTTTGTAGTTCGGCCGCTTCTCTTCCTCGGCCAGCAGCTCGAGGAGGCTGTTCTGCAGGGAGCGCGTCCAGGCGATGGCGCTCTCGCGCACGTCGGTGGCGCGGCGCGGGTCCATCATGTCGCGGATGACTTCCTGCACGATCTTGCGGCGCGCCTCGACGCTGTCGTCGAGGCGGACGGCGATGCGCGAGCCCTGGCCCGGCAGGGCGGCTTGGATCTTGTACTCCAGTATCCCCAGGGGCAGGATGCGGCTGGGTTTGACGTCGTAAGCGGGCAGGCGCAACAGCTCGCGCGGGAAGGGGATGCGGTAGGCGCGGCCCTCGATGACCGCCTTCAACGTCATCTGATGGAAGCCGAAGGAGGAACGCGTCGGCATGATGCGGTAGGTACCGGGCTCCAGCAGATAGAGGAAGTTCTCGCCGCCTCCGTTGAGCGGGAGCCGGTATATCTCGGCCTGGCGTCCCCCCTCGCTCTCGAAATTGAGGGACATGCGCCCGTTGCGCGTCTCGCCGGTGGGCAGGACGTAGCGCGTGCCGATGAGGATGGCCGCGATGGCCTGCTCGGGCGGGCCGTTGCGCTCCGGCACCGTTCCGGAGCAGGCAAGCAGCAGAAGGATGGGCAGCAGCGGCAGCGACCGCTTCATGTCACTGAGGATAGCCCATCTCTGTTAAGGAAACAAGGAGTCCTTTGATAGAGAGCATCCGGCATATTCACGGGAGGGGCGGGTCCTGCCGCCCCGTCGCTCCGCCTCCCTGAGTATGCCGGATGCTCTCAGTAATCGAGCCGAGAAAGACCTATACCTTGGAAGTACGTCTTGATGATGGTCTCGTAGTCCTGGCCGGCCTCGGCCCGGCCCATGGCGCCGGACTGGCAGAAGCCGACGCCGTGGCCCCAGCCTCCGCCGCGGAAGACGAAGGCGTCGAGCAGGAGCTTGACCGGGGCGGGCTTGGCCGGCTTCTTCCCCTTAGGCGGGCCGATGGTCGTCTTGGGGCCCATGGAGGGCTCGGGCTTGTACTCGGCGTCCACGACGAAGAAAGTCGACCGGAGCGAGCCCACGCCCAGCAGGCCGCGGATGGCGAGCTCGTCGGTGACCTTCGCATTGCGGGCCGTGCCGATGACGAGCAGCGAGTTGACGTGTCCCGAGGCCGCGCGTCTTAGGACGCGTAGGCCTTTCAGCCGGCCGATCTTGAAGCGCCGCGCCAGCTTCTCCTCCAGCGCCTTGGCCGGGACCACCCGCGTCCAGCGCGTGTGCGAGGCGTGGACGTAGGCGGACGGTCGGCAGAAGGCGTCCGGCGGCCACTGCGCCAGCGCGCGGCGCAGTTCGGCGGGCGAGCGCGGCGCGTGCCCCTCGCTGGCGTCGTCGACGCCTTTCCAGTAGGGCACGTCGCCCCAGCCGATCTCGCGGCCGCTCTGGGTTCGTCCGCCGCAATGCGAGGAGTAGATGACCTGCGCCGGCCGGCCGTTGTAGGTGGCCACCAGGCCGCGCGTGGCCTCGACCACGGCGCGCGTGCGGTCGGTCTCCGCGCGCACGCCCGCGTACACCTGGCAGTGCTGCTCGTCGCAGATGTCGTAGCCTTCTTTCTTGTGGCGGAAGCGGTGGACGATCTTGAGGTAGTACACGTGCGTGCGGGCCATGATGGCCTGCGCCTTGAGCGCCTCCAGCGGCGAGCGATTGGGCATCTCGGCGGAGACCACGCCGTGCGTGTAGTCTTCCAGGCCCACGATGTTGACCAGCCGCAAAGTCTTGCGTCCGCCGAACAAGGCTATCTCGAGCTCGCCGCGGTAGGTCCAGCCCTCGCGCTCGGGGACCCCGTCGAGCTCGAAGACGCCCTTGGCCGGGTCGTCGAAGCGCAGGAGCACCGCGTCGCTGGGCGCGGCGGCGACCTTGCGGTCCGGTCCGTGCAGCTCGAGGCGGGCCTTGCCTTTCTTCTTCTTGGGCGGGACGATGCGCGCGACCCAGGTCTCGCCCGGCTCCGCGGCCGCCAGCACCACGCCGGTCTTGGGGTCGAGTATCTTCCACGCGCTGGCGGAGGTCACTCCGGCGCTGCGGCGCGGGCGCACGCGCCACAACGGCGAGGCGGAGACGCCCACGCGCAGGATGG
>CAZTZW010000477.1:0-2515 GCA_964618085.1 uncultured Elusimicrobia bacterium | reverse complement strand
GGCCCTCTCGGCGCGAGGCGTCGACGCGCCCGGCCTGGCCGACGCGGAGACCGCGGCCGCCGCCCTCGCCGACCGCGCCGCGCCCGCGGGCGCGTACGACGGGCAGGTGCGCCCGCTCGCCGCCGAGGCCGCGGTCTGGCGCCAGAAAGGGCTGTCGCCCTCCGCGTTCGACGCGCTGGCGCAGTGCCCGTTCCGCTTCTTCGCCGCGCGCGTGCTGGGCCTGCCGGAGCCGGAGGAGGCGTCCGGCCGCGGCGAGCTCGACGCGGCGTCGCGCGGCGCGCTCTACCACGCGGTGCTCGAGCGCGCGCGGACCGGCGGCTTGGAGGCGGCGCTGAAGGAAGTCTTCGCCGAGAACGATTGGCGCGTCCTGGGGCTCTACCCGCTGCTGTGGGAGGCCCTGCGCGACGAGATGTCCGTGCACCTGCGCGCCTTCGTCGAGTGGGACGAGCGCCGCGCGGCCGCGTCGGGCTACGCGCCGCTGTGGTCGGAGAAGGCGCTCGAGGGCGCGCCGCCCGAGGGCGCTCCCGCCGGCGTGCCGTGGCGCGGGACGGTCGACCGCGTGGAGACCGACGAGAAGGCGCGCCGCTTCCGCGTGACGGATTTCAAGACCCGCGAGTCCGCGCGCTGGAGCCGCGGCCCCGCCGCGCTGGCGCAGGAGGGGACCGCTCATCAGCTCCCGGTCTACGCCGAGCTCGCCGGGGCGGCCCTCGGGAAGGACTGGACCTTCGACGGCGCGAGCCTCCTCTACATCGAGGCCGAGTCCGACGAGGAGCGCGAGGCCCTGCTCTCGGCCGAGGACTGGTCCCGCCTGCGCGGACCGTTCCTGGAGCGCCTGGCCAAGCGTCTGGAGTCGGCGGCCGACGGCCGCTTCCCCATCCGTCCCGACGACGGCGAGTTCGGTCACTGCGCCTATTGCGGCTTCGCGGCCGCCTGCCGCAAGGCGCACGGACCTTCCCGCGCCCGGGCCGAGCGCGTCCCCGACGCCTGACCGCGCTCTTGACGCGCCCGCGCCCGCCCGTTAAACTCCCGCCATGGCCGAGCCCGACTGCCCCAAGTGCCCGTTCACGCCGATGGAGCCCGTCGCCGTCGAGGGCGGCGTCGCGGCCGACGAGTGCCCGAAGTGCAAAGGCCATTGGTTCGACGCGGGCGAGCTCGGACGCGCCTCGAAGGACCCTGTGGCCGTCGAGCGCGCCCTGGCCCAGTCCCTGAAGCCGCGTCCCGGGAAGGCGAACTGCCCGCGCTGCCACAAGCCGATGGTCAACGCCGGCCTGGGCAGCGAGTTCGTCCGCGTGGACCGCTGCGTCGAGCACGGCGTCTGGCTCGACGCCGGCGAGCAGCGCCTGCTGTCCAAGATACTCGGGGTGTAGGCTCCCCTAATCCTATAATGGGGGCGTGAGCGCCCCCGACCAGGAAGACCGCGACCTCGCGCGCCTGCGCCTGAACTGCGACGTCGTCGTCGAGGCCGGGGCGGGCACGGGCAAGACGACCTTGCTCACGGACCGCCTCCTGTTCCGCGTCCTGGGCTGGGACGACCCGCAGCCCGCGCGGGTCGAGGACGTCGTCGCCCTCACCTTCACCGAGAAGGCCGCCGGCGAGATCAAGGTGCGCCTCTCCGACCGGCTCGCGGAGATCGCCGCCTTCCTCGCGGACGCCCCGCAGTCGCAGGACGCGCGCGAGCGCGCCGAGCGCACGGTCGCGGAGCTGGGGAAGCACTTCGGCAAGCGTCCCCCGGAACTGCTGGAGCGCTCGCGCGCCGCCCTCGAGGACCTCGACAAGGCGCAGATCGGCACCATCCATTCCTTCTGCGCGCACGTCCTGCGCCTGTTCCCGGTCGAGGCCGGCGTGGACCCGGGCTTCGCCGTGGACGAGGGGGACGGCTTCGAGGAGCTGTTCGCTTCGGAGTGGGCGGCTTGGCTCGACGAGGAGCTGGGAGAGCGCCCGCCGCGCGCGCGCCTGTGGCGCGAGCTGCTCGCGCGCACGGACCTCGACGCGCTCGAGGAATCAGCAAGGGAGCTCTGCGGTGAGAAGCTCGACCTCGACGGCCTGGGCTCCGCCGACCCGGTCACGGCCAAGGAGCTGCGGGCGCTCGCCGAGGACTTGAAGCGGCGGACGTTCGGGAAGCCGAAAGCTCGCGGCAACGCCGAGGCGGCGACGGCCGCGGCGCTGGCGAGGCTGGAGGCGCTGGCGGCCGCGGCGGAGGCGAAGGACCCGCCCTTGGACGCGCCTCCGGGAGACCCCATCCCCAACGCGAAGTGGCCGAAGGCTTGGGGCGAGGATCCCCGGGACATCGAGACGTACGAGCGGGCCCTGGAGGTCGCCGGGTCGGCGACGCCGGCCGACGAGGCATTGGTCCGGCGAGCGGTGACGGCCCTGCTGCCGTTCGCGCGCAGAGCGCGCCGCGCTTACGCGCGGCGCGGACTCATCTCCTTCGACGGCCTCCTGCGGCGCGCGCGCGACCTCGTCCGCGACCGCGTCGACGTGCGCGAGCGCCTCAAGCAGCGCTACAAGGCCCTGC
>CAZTZW010000476.1:0-2525 GCA_964618085.1 uncultured Elusimicrobia bacterium | reverse complement strand
GGGGACAGGCACCTGCGTCAACTTTCAAAAAAGTTGACGCAGGTGCCAGTCCCCTTTGTAAACTAATCGGTGAGGTCGCCGGGGTTGGCGAAGCGGGCGCGGAGCTGGCCGGCCTTGTTGATGAGCGGGTCGGTATCGATGCCGCCGTTGAGGCGGTAGCGCGAGGCGAGGTTGGGCACGCCCTTCTCGCCCTTCTTCACGTTGATGTTGAAGTCCGCACGGACCTTAGAGGGGTCCGCAAGCTGGACGAGCACGGCCATGAGCTCGTCGTATTTCAGCCCCGATTCGCCCTCGCCGTCCATGAGCTTGGCCAGCGCCTTGGCCTGACGGTCGTGACTGGGAGCGTCGCGCAGGGCGGCGAGGTCGGCGACGAGGTCGACGGCCCGGCGGGCCAGCCGCATGTAGTAGGCCGCGTCCAGATTGTCATGCGCGGCGTCCACCGTCGTGCGGGCCAGGTGCCGGATGTCGCGCGGCCGGAAGCCCAGGGCTTGGGCGCCCTGCAGGAACCCCCGGTCGGCCTCGTCGAGCGTATTGCCGAACGCCCGCACGACGGCCGCCGGGTCCGCGTGGACGGCCTGGCGCAGCCCCTCGGGGCTCATCAGGATGGACAGCGTCATCGCGCCCTTGTCGTAGCTGGGCTCGGGGACCGGCTTGAGCTCGCCGCGGCGGTCGCGCTCGTAGCGGCGCTCGGCGGGGACCTCGGGGAACATCGCGTCGACGGGCAGCTGGGTGCGCGCGGCAGGCGCGCCGCTCTCGCGGCCGATGAGCGCCGCCAGAGCGGAGAACTCCTCGGCCATGTCGCGAACGCTCGAGGCGGTGACGCGCTCGAAGCCGCGCTGCCGGATGTAGACCGCGGCGGGCGCCGCCGAGCCGTCCGGGAGGATCTGGGTGACGATCTGGGCGGAACGGCCGGTGTTGTCCTTGACCAAGGACCCCACGAACGGCAGGTAGAAGTAGTGGGACTCGCGCTGGGAATCCGCGTGATAGATGCGCACCTCGCCCTCGCCCGAGTCGAGCCGCTCCAGCCGGTCCTCGCCCGCGCTGGAGTTCCAGCGTTGGCGCGTGAGCACGGGCAGGTGGAGGTACCAGTTCGACGTCTCGTTGCGGTAGGTGTCGAGGAAGGTCTCCGCGTCGCGGACGCCGAGGTCGGTCGCGTAGTGGTCGCGCAGCTCCCGCGCGTTGGCGCGCGCCGTACGCTCCGGCAGGAGGCCGTTGCGCTCGGCGACGAGCTTGAGGACGCGGGTGAGGTCGCCGCGCACCACGCGGGCGAGGGCCTCCAACTGCTCCTCGTTGGAGGGGTCGAGGACGACCTCGAGCAGGATGCGCTGGCCGTGGCCGGTGCTGCGGAAGTAGGCGAGCTGGGCGTCCACGTAATCGGTCAGGCCCCTCGCGACGATGCGGTCGACCTGCTTGAGGAGGATGCCGTGCCCGACGCTGGCCACCGCGACGGCGGGGAAGGTCGCGAGCAAAGAGCCGCCGTGGGTGCGCACCTCGGCGTCCTCGATGCGGAAGCGCATACGGATTTTATCGGGAGCCATACGATACAGGGACAGCGCGGCCTGGCCTCCCTGGTTGTAGCCGCCGGCGCTGATAGTGAGGCCGGCGGTACCCTCGGTGAGGGTCAAGGACGGCGAGTAGCCCCAGCTCAGTTTGATGGGCAGGCGCCATACCTCGCCCAGCCGCATGTCGCGGATGCGGCTCGCCTTGAACGGGAACACCGTCTTGATCTCGCGCACGTCGAGCAAAGTATCCAGCTCCTGGCAGGAGCGCGTGCCCTCCAGCGGACGCATGACCATCGACTCGCCCGAGGCGGATGCGCCGACCCAGAGCCCGAACGCGGCGCCTTCGGTCGCGGAAGCGGCGAAGGTATGGCCGACGCTGAACTTGACCTCCATCGTGTCGATGATCGCCTCGTGGTTGTTGGGCAGCTGACGCAGGCGCCGGCCGAACTCTCCCCGGACGCCGGCGATGTCGCCGAAGTCGAAATCCTGGTGGAGCCGCAGGCGCAGGCCGCGGCACACGCGGTCGAGCAGGCCCTTCTCGAGCTTGTCGCGGAAGGTGATCTCATCGGGAGTGGAGAAGCCGCCTTCGGGCACCGGGGGCTTCTGCGGGACGCCCGGGCCGGGGAGATGTATGGCGACCCCGTCTGACCCGACGGCGGCGGTGATCGACGCCTCGGCCGCCGTCGCCTTCGCCGCCGGCGAGACCGGGCGGGATGCCGTCGTCAAGCGGCACATGACCGCCAACGAGGCGGCCGGCCGCCGCACCTACGCCCCCGGCCTGATCGTCGGCGAGGCCCTGCACGTGCTGTGCAAGAAGCTCGCCCGCGGCGAGCTGGACGCGACCGGCCACGCCGACGCGGTCGCCGCGTTCGACAAGCTCATGGTCGGCGTACTCCCGCCGCCGAACGGCGACGCCGGTCTGTTCGCCCCGGCCGCCCGGCTCGGGGCCGGGTACACCTGCACCAAGTCGAACGACTCGGTCTACCTGGCGCTGGCCGAGCAGCTCGTCGCTGGCGGGGCGGT
>CAZTZW010000475.1:0-2531 GCA_964618085.1 uncultured Elusimicrobia bacterium | reverse complement strand
CGGCTGGTCCGCGAGACCGCCCGCGCCTACGCCGCGCGGTTCCCCGAGGGGCCGTACGCACGCGCGCGCGAGTACGTCGTCGGCCCGCAGCTCGTGAAGCGCTTCTCCCGCGACGCGCGGCTCGCCGCCATCCGTCCGCACATGCATCTGCGCGGCGCGCGGATGCGCGTCGTCGCGCGCTTCCCGGACGGACGCTCCGAGACCTTGCTCTCGGTCCCTCGCTATGATTTCGACTGGCAGCATCTCTACATGCTCAAGGAGCCCTTGTTCATGCCCGCCGGGACGGAGGTCTTCGCCGACGGCGCCTACGACAACTCCCGCATGAACCCGGCCAACCCCGACCCGGACGCCGACGCGGGCTGGGGTCTGGCGTCGGACGACGAGATGTTCTTCTGCTGGCTCCACTATTACGAGTTCCCGCCCGGGAGAGATCCTTTTCGTACAATGACGCCATGATCCGCCGCTGGCTGGCACGCCGTCTCACCCCTCTGCTCTGGCGCCTCTTCCCCTCCCGCCAAGCCGCCGCGATGCGGGAGTACGCCCTCATCGAGAAGGACAGCGGGTGCCAGATCCTGGACGCCCTTCCGCTGGTCGAGGACGCGGAGCTTCGGGCGCGCTTGTTCCAGCAGGTGCTCGAGGAGTTCCATCACTCCGACCTCTTCGAGGGCGCCTGCCGCGAGGTCTCGTCCAAGCCGCTCGGCACGCCCGTGGTCACGCGCGACTCCCTGGTCTCGGCGGAGCCGGGATCCGACGCGCTGCTGGACCTCATCGCCTACGTCCACGTCGGCGAGGCGGCGGTCGACAAGGATTTCGAGGCCTACGCGGGCGGCGCCTTCGCCGCGCCGATCGCCCGGGCTTTCGCGCTGGCGCGCGCCGACGAGCGCAACCACGTCGGGGACTCCCGCCGCATGCTGGAGCCTTTCGCCGCCGGGGACCCCGGCCGCGTCACGCGGGCGCTTCTCAAGGCGCGCCTCCTGCGGGGCTGGCGCTCCTACGTGCAGACCATGAGCGCCATCGGCGGGCTCCCTCTGGCCCTCCTGCTGGCCGGGCTCTACGCGCTCTCTGGACTCCTCAAAGGCCCTTCGCGCGGCCGGCTCGCGTTGACGGCGCAGCAGCAGCTCGAGATCATGCGCGAGCAGTGGCGGCGGGCGGCGGCGCGATGAAGGTCCTGGGGCTTTCCTCGCACTACCACGACGCCTCTGCCGCCTTGGTGGTCGACGGCGTCCCCGTGGCCGCGGCGGCCGAGGAGCGGTTCACCCGGCAGAAGCACGACCCGACCTTCCCCGAGCGCTCCGCCCGCTTCTGCCTGGAGCAGGCGGGCCTGCGGCCGGAGGACTTGGACCTCGTCGCCTACCACGAGGAGCCGGAGGTGAAGTTCGCGCGCTCGCTGGCGGCGACCCTCTCGGGCTGGCCGCGCTCGGCCCCGCCCTTCATCCGCTCCATGAAGGAAGCGGTCGCCTCGGGCCTCTGGGTGCGCCGGACCATCAGCGTGACGTTGGGCGTGCCGCCCTCGAAGGTCGTCTGCGTCCCGCACCACCTCAGCCACGCCGCGCACGCCTTCCTGACCTCGCCCTTCGAAGACGCCGCGGTGCTGACGCTGGACGCCGTGGGCGAGTGGACCTCGACCGGCGTGTTCGACGCCCGCCGCGACGGCGACGGCGCCGTCGTCGAGCCCGTGGGCCTCGTGCCGTTCCCCCACTCGCTGGGCCTGGTGTACTCGGCCTTCACCGCCTTCCTGGGCTTCGAAGTCAACGACGCGGAGTGCAGCACGATGGCGCTGGCGGCCTTCGGCGCGCCTCGCTACGCGGATGCCGTCCGCCGCGTGCTGATGGCTCGACCGGACGGGATGTTCGAGGTGGACGCGTCGTATCTGGACCTCAGCGGCCGCGAGGACGTCCCGGTCACGCGGCGATTCCTCGACGAGTTCGGCGAGCCGCGCCCCTACAAGCGGAAGCTCCCGTTCGACTCCCTCGCCGACGCCGCGCCCGCGACGGACGCCGACGAGCGGCGCTGGGCGGACGTGGCGGCGAGCGTCCAACTCGTCCTGGAGGAGCGAGTGCTCGCCCTGGCCGTGGCCGCCAAGCGCCTCACCGGCCGGCGCCGCCTCTGCCTCGCGGGCGGGGTGGCCCAGAACTGCGTCGCCAACGGTCGTCTCGCCGACGCGGGCGTCTTCGACGACCTCTACATCCCTCCCGACCCGGGCGACGGCGGCGGCGCCATGGGCGCGGCGCTGCACGCGGACCTGTCGGCGTCGCGCCGCCGCGGGTCGTCGAGCGGCTTCGGTCCGTACCTGGGCCGCGCCTACGACGAGAGCGAGACCGCGGCGATGGCCCGGCACCTCGAGCCGCGCCGGTGGCAGCGCTACCGGGGCGCGGGGGCCGGGACGCCCGCGCGGCGCGTGACGGTGACGACCATGCCCGACGACGCGGCGCTCGTCGAGGCCGCGGCGGAGCGCCTGACCCGCGGCCTCGTCGTGGGCTGGGTGCAGGGCCGCTTCGAGAACGGCCCGCGCGCGCTGGGCAACCGCTCCC
>CAZTZW010000474.1:0-2536 GCA_964618085.1 uncultured Elusimicrobia bacterium | reverse complement strand
CCCCCCCCCCCCCCCCCCCCCCCCCCCCCCCCCCCCCCCCCCCCCCCCGCCGCCGGGCGCGAGGCGCCGTTGCCCGGCGCGAGACGCCGTTGCCGTACGCGAGGCGCCGTGATGACCGCTACGCCGGCAGCCAGACGGTGCGGCAGCCGGGGCAGACCCACCCGGGGGCCTCGCCTTTGACCAGCATGTGCGCCTCGGCCGGGCACACCGGCGCCGCGGGCTCCACGGGCTCGAGCGGGCCCCGGCAGTCCGGGCACGCGCCCGAGACCAAGGTCGACGGAGCGCAGCAGTCGGCGCAGCAGGAATGGGCGTCGGGGAAGGCGGCCGCGACGGTGCGCGTCGGCTCCCCGGCCGAAGGCTGGACCGCGTAGCCGCACTCGGAGCAGGGGTCGCCGGCGGCGGCCGGGACGGGCGCGGCGCAGTTGGGACACACCGCGTCTCCCGTGCTGGACGCGGTACCCTCCTCGGGGCGCAGGCCGCGGCCTTCGAGGTGCTCGGAGATGACGCGTACCGCCTCCTCCTCCGACGCGGCGGGGACGAGGAGCAGGGCCTCCTCCTCCCCGGTCTCGTCGGGGATGACGCGGACCTCGCCGGCGATGCCGCCCTCCGCGAGCAGCTCCGCCATGAAGCGCGCGTCGTCCTCGACGGGCGTGCGGTAGACGACGGTGTCGGCGCTCATGAAGCCTCCTGCCGGAACAGCGCCTCGGTGTTCTTCCTCAGCCAGCGGCGACGGTCGCGGTGATCGGGGCACAGGCGCTCGACGTGCGCCCAGAAGCGGCGCGAGTGGTTCATCTCCAGTCGGTGCGCCAGCTCGTGGATGACGACGTAGTCGAGGACCTCGGGCGGCGCGAGCGTGAGGCGCCAGTTGAAGTTCAGGTCGCCCGACGGCGCGCAGGAGCCCCACAACGTCTTATGGCCCTTCACGCGGACCTTCCCGAACGTCACGCCGAGCTGGGGCGCGTACAAAGAGGCGCGGGCGTGGAACAGCGCCTCATGGCTGCCCTCGGGCGGCGGCGTGGAAGGGCGGACGGGGCGAGGCGGCGGGGGATCGCGGCGCGGGCGGGCGAAGAGGTCCGGCCACTCGCCGCGCAGGCCGGCGAGGAAATCGCGCACTTCGGAGACGATGCCGGGGACCTCCACCGGGAAGATGATATCATGGAGCAGCGTCATGACTCCGCCCGACATCCCCCTCGAGGAACGCCTCAAGCAGCTCGAAGAGCGCTTCGAGACCTCCGCTCAGGAGATCCGGGAGCTGCGTTCCCGGCTGGCCGACACCGCCAAGCGCGAGCTGCGGCGCGAGATCCGCGAGGTGAAGGGCGAGTGGGACGACGTCCACTACAAGTGGTGGATCGGCGTGGGGCTGGGCGCCATCGTCCTGCTCCTGCTCTCCTACACCTTCTACACCAAGCTCGGCTGGGTCGCCGACCAGCGCGCCCTGCCCGTGGGCGACGACTGGCTGCTGCGGCGCCTGCCGCTGGTGAACACCTTGCCGGTCCTGTCCTGGGGCTGGTTCGCCCTGCACGTCTACGCCGGCGGCGCGGCCGCCCTCTACCAGCCCAAGCGCATCCCCTTCCTCCTCTTCACGCTGGCGCTGTACATGACCGTGCGGACCGTCTTCGTCTTCCTGTCGCCCATCGGCCCCCCCGCCGGCATGGTGGACATGCGCCTGCACGACTTCCTGTTCTCGCGCATCCTGGGCACCTGGACCTTCACCAACGAGTTCATCTTCTCGGGGCACACCTCCATCCCGTTCCTCTTCTTCTTGTTCTTCCACACGCGCGGCCTCAAGACCCTGATGCTGGCGGGCTCGCTCGTCATGGGCGCGTGCGTCCTGCTCTCGCGCAACCATTACACGGTGGACGTGCTCGCCGCCTACCTGGTGACCTACTCCATCTACCAGGCCTCCGAGGCCTTGTACGGCGGATGGGTGAAGCCGTTGTTCCTCGCGGTGCGCGAGGACCTGCGCGACCTCTAGGCTCTGGAGCCGAGGGTCCGGCGCACGCGCGCCAGCAGCGCGTCCTTGGCCACGGGCTTGCGGATGAAGTCCGCCGCGCCCAGGCCGAGCGCCCGGGCCTCGTTCTCCCCCTGCGAGCTGAAGAACAGGACGGGCGTGGCGATGCCCTTCTGCGCCTTGACCTCGAGGAGCTTCAAGCCGTCCATGCCGGGCATCTGCATGTCGGAGAGGATGAGGTCGAAGGGCGCGCGCGCCAGCTCGACGAGGGCCTGCGTGCCGTCGCCGACCGCGGTCACCGCGTAGCCCGCGCCCTCCAGCACGCGCGCGATGAGCGCGCGCGTGTCGGCGTCGTCCTCCGCGACGAGGACGCGCGCCGTGGGCGCCGAATCGAGGATGGCCGGCGGGGCTCCCCGCCGCTCCGGCAGGACGGGCAGGTCCGGCGCGCCGCCGGCGGAAGGGCCGGGCGGCGCCTTGAGGCGGTACTCGGACTCCTCGACGAGCAACTGCTCGTAGACGTCCGTGGGCGAGAAGACCAGCGCGCGGGCCGTCTCGATGGCGAGGTCCGTCGCGAGCAGGTAGCCG
>CAZTZW010000473.1:0-2542 GCA_964618085.1 uncultured Elusimicrobia bacterium | reverse complement strand
CGGCGCGGGCGCGGGCGCGGCTGGAGATGGGCGACGCGGCCGGGGCGCTCGAGGACGCGGACGTCGCGCTCGCGGCGGGGCCCTCGGCGGCCATGCACGCGGTGAAAGGCGAGGCTTTGCTCGCGCTCGGGCGCAAGGGCGAGGAGATGCTGGCGCACTTCAAGGCGGCGGCGGAGCTGGACGGCTCCTTCGAAGCCCGCTATCAGGAGCTCATCGCGGGCGGAGGACCGGATGCGGGCATCGCCTCCGCCGCGTCGGCGCCGGACGCCGAGAGACGGATGGACCGCGAGACGCGCAAGCGGCCGGCGTGGCTGCTGCCCGCGGCAGGCGCCGCGCTGGCCCTGCTGGCCGGCATCATCTGGCTGCTGGTCGGGCGCCGCCGCGACGACGTGGACGCCTGACGCCTCGACGCGACCCTTACTAACGATAATCTTTGCTCTGGCGCAGTAAGATTATCGTTAGTAACCGGGCGGGAGGACCTTCTCCCAGCGCAGCGATGGGCTAAGCCCGGCGCGGACTCAGCGGACCGCGATGGTCAGGCGGCTCAGGCCGCCGAGCGCGGCTTCGATGCGGTCGCCGGACTGGAGCGGGGCGACGCCGGGCGGGGTGCCGGTATAGATGACGTCGCCCTCGCGCAGGCCGAAGGTCTCGTCGAGATGGGCGATGAGCTGGGGGACGCTCCAGAGCATGTCGCGGGTCGAGCCTTTCTGGCGGACGGCGCCGTTGACGGAAAGAGTCAGCTCGAACGGCGGCTCGCCCGCGGCGAAAGGGCCGATGGCGGCGAAGCCGGGGAGGCCCTTGGCCGTGGTCCACGGCAGGCCCGCCTTCTTGAGCTTCTCCTGGACGTCGCGCGCGGTGAAGTCGACGCCCACGGCGTAGACGGGCTTCTTCCCCTTCCCGAGGCCGACGACCAGCTCGACCTCGTGGTCGACGCGGGCGGAGGACTTCGGCAGGACGAGGTCGCCGCCCGGCGCGAGCACGGCGGACGCGGGCTTCAGGAAGACGACCGGGGCCTCGGGCACGGCGTTGCCCAGCTCGCGCGCGTGCGCGGCGTAGTTGCGCCCGATGCACCAGATGGTGCCGAGGGGATGGTCCAAGCCGGGGAGCATCATGGCGCGCAGTCTAGTAAAATGTCCCCATGGTCTGCGGGCGCTGCGGTCAACGGGAGGCGACGGTCCTCGTGCAGACCATCACGGGACATCACGTCGCCAAGACCGCCCTGTGCGCGACGTGCGCCCACGAGCTGTCCGACGAACAGGCCTTCGACGCCCTGCAGGGCATCCTCGAGAACTTCACGCCGCGCGCGCGGCCGCACTCCCCCCGCTGCCCGGCGTGCCGCACCTCCTTCGCGGAGTTCCGCCAGAAAGGGCTCTTCGGCTGCCCCGAGTGCTATGAGAACTTCGCCGCCGCGGTGCGCGACCTCCTGCCGCGCGTGCACGCCGGGGCCTACCAACACCGGGGCAAGACCCCGGGGAGGCGCTGATGCAGCTGCAGACGATGCTGCGCTTCAAGACGGGCTGGGCCGAGGCCGAGGGGCCCGAGCACGACGTCGTCCTCTCGACGCGCGTGCGGTTGGCGCGCAACCTGCGCATGCCCTTCCCCGGCAGCGCGAGCTCGACCGCGCTCAAGCGCTCGCTCGAGGCCGCCTTCACGGCCGCCCGCGGCGCGGGGCTGAAGGACGCCGCTTACTTCAAGCTCGCGGACCTCGACGACACGGACCGCCGCTTCCTCGTGGAGCGCCACCTCGTCAGCCCGCTGCTCGCGGCGCGCCCCGCCTCGCGCGGCGTGGTCGTGGGCGAGCGCGAGACCTTGGTCATGATGGTCAACGAGGAGGACCACCTGCGCCTGGCGTCGCTCCTCCCGGGCCTACGCCTCAGGGACGCGCACGCCGCCGTGGACCGCCTCGACGACGGCCTCTCGGCCTCGCTCGACTTCGCCTTCCGCGACGACCTCGGCTACCTCACCGCCTGCCCCACCAACCTCGGCACCGCCATGCGCGCCTCCTGCCTGGTGCATCTGCCGGGAGTGACCATGACCGGCCACGCGGGCAAGCTCGTGGAAGCCATGGCGCGCGCGGGCATGACCGCCCGAGGGCTATATGGGGAAGGCACGCGCGTCATCGGCGACTTCTTCCAGGTCTCCAACGCCACCGGCTTCGGCCGCAGCGAGGGCGAGATCCTCGTCGCGCTGGAGAAGTCCATGGCCTCGGTCGTGGCCCGCGAGAAGGAGGCCCGTCACGCCCTGGCCAACGGCTCCGCGCGCCTCAAGCTCGAGGACGACATCCACCGCTCCTTGGCCCTGCTCTCCTCGGCGCGTCTGCTCCCCTTCGAGGAATGCCAGCAGCACCTCTCCCGCCTGCGACTGGGGCTGGCCATGGGCTGGAAGCTGCCCTCCGACCTCACCGTGGTCAACGAGCTGACCTTGTCCACCCAGCCGGCCCACCTGGACATGCTGGCCCACAAAGAGCTCTCACCCCTGGACCGGGGCGCCCCGCGGGCGGCCCGCGGGCGCCCCCGCCGCAAAGCGGCGTGGCCGCCTAGAT
>CAZTZW010000472.1:0-2544 GCA_964618085.1 uncultured Elusimicrobia bacterium | reverse complement strand
CTGCCGGCGAGCGAATCCTCTGGCTCGACGCCCAGGACCTCGAGAGCTGGGAGTCACGGCTCCATCTCCAGCATCCGGCCGCCGAGTTGCTGGCGGGCTCCCCGGGGCCTTCGCGCCTCGTCGTCGACGGCCTCGACCGCGTCTACGACGAGCAGGCGTTCAAGTCCTTGTCCGCGCTCCTCCATGGAGCGGGTTTCGGGCAGGACTGCGCGTGGAAGCTCCTCGTGACGTGCCAGCCCGACGAGTGGCCGCGCGTCCAGGCCGCCTTGCGCGCGGCGAACCTGGGCGGCTGGCAGACGCGGACCCTCGAGCTTCCGGACGCGGACGACCTCGCCCCGGTGTGGAAGGAGTTCCCGGCGCTGCGGGCCGTCTGTCAGCGGCAGGATCTCAAGGCCGTCGTCTGCAAACCGAAGATCCTCGACGTCCTCGCGCGGCAGATCGCCGAGGGCAAGACCCTCGACGCGGCGCGCTGGCTCGGCGAGTCCGACCTCATCGCTTGGTTCTGGGAGAACGAGATCCGCAAGACGCCGCAAGGCCTGACCCGCGCGCGCTTCGCCCAGCAACTCGCCGAGAGGCAGGGCGAGCTCGTCAGCCACGAGGTTCCGAGCGACGGCTTCGGAGACCACGAGCTCTCCGTCGTCGAGAGCTTGATCGCGGACCGCATCTGCGTCCGGCGCGAGGATCGCGTCGCCTTCGCGCACGACATCTACGGCGACTGGGGCCGCCAGCGCGCCCTGATTTCCCGCGCGCCGGACCTTTCCGCCTTGGCCGCGCTCGCGCGCTCTCCGCTCTGGCACCGGGCGATCCGCCTCTACGGCGTCCATCTGCTGGAGAAGCGCGGCGTCGCGGATTGGCGGAACCTGCTGGGGCAGGCGGGCTCGAGCGCTGACGCGGCGCTGCTGAACGCCCGGGACCTCCTGCTCGAGTCCCTGGTCGTCGCCGCCAACTCCTGGACCATCCTCGAGAGGGCATGGCCCGACCTCGCGGCGAACGACGGACGGCTGCTGAAGCTGCTCCTGCGCCGCTTCCTCTACATCGCCACGATGCCGAACCCGACCTTCATCGCCGCGATGCGGGAGATGAAGTCCGAAGGCTCGAACACTTTCGCCGCGACGCGCAACCGCATTCCGTACTGGCCTTATTGGCTGCCGATGCTCCGCTTCGTGGGCGCGCACTTCAAGGAGATGCCGGGCGCGAGCGTCGAGGTCGCGGAAATCTGCGACGCGTGGCTGCGATGGACCCCCAAGGGGACGTCGCTGCGCCCCGAGGCCGCCGCCATGGCGCTCGAGCTCGCGGGCTCGTTGGTGGACGAGCGGGGAGACGAGTATTGGGGCTCGGCGCGCAAAGAGGCGGCCAAGTCCATCTACCGCGCGGCGCTGGCGGCGGCGGGAGACGACGCCGAGGCCGTGGCCGTCTTCGTGCGCAAGGCCTGCCGCCGCGTCGATCCGCCGCCTCCCCCTCCGGCCAAGCCCGAGGCCGCCACCGACAGGCCCAGCATCCTCCGCGGCGGTTTCCCGCCGCTCTACCGAAGACAGGAGCGCCTGCCGCCGCCTTGGCCGGACGGTCCCAGACGGCCGGTGGATGACGCTTTCCGCGAGATCTGCCTCGATACGGACGCGGCGGCGCCGCTGGTCGAGCATTGCCCGCTCCTCGCGAAGGAGGCCTTCCTCGCCCTGCTGATCGAGCCGCCGCAGTCGCGCGAGGACGCGCACGATTTCCATGACTTGGAGATGGATTACCAGCTCATAAAGCGACACGACTGGTTTCCCCCGTCCTACTTCAACGGCCCTTTCGTCGTCTTCCTGCGCCGCCATCCGCAGGCCGGCCTCGACCTCATCCTGCGCCTGATGAACTTCGCGGTCGAGCGCATGGCCGAGAGAGGGGCCGCGGGCGGGCAGGAGATGCCGGAGCTGTCCCTCGCCCTTCTAGACGGGCCTCGCCGCTACGCGGGCGGTGGGCGCGTCTACGCCTTCTACTGCGGCATGTCTCCCGGTCCGCGCGTCCTGGAGAACGCGCTCATGAGTCTCGAGTTCTACCTCTACGAGCAGATCGAGGCGGGCAAGGACGTGCTCGGGCTCATCGACGCCATCTTCAAGGGCTCCAACTCCGTCGCGGCGCTCGGAGTGCTCGTGGCCTTGGGCAAGAAGCACCCGGAGCTGTTCAAGACCGCGCTCAAGCCGCTACTGGCGCGACCGGAGCTGTATCAGTGGGACATGCAGATATCCCTCCAGTCGCCTGGCGTCTGGCCGATGTCCCCGCTCCGGCAGGACTCCTTCGTCATCCAGAAGATGGCGGAATGGCACGGCATGCCGCACAGGAAGATGCTCCTGCGCGACCTGTCGATTCGCCTCTTCATCCTGGACGAAGAAGTCCGCGCCTTCTTGACGCAGGCGCGCCAGGAATGGGAGAAGGGGCTGGACGCGGACGAGGACGACCGCCTGCGCAACCTCGCCGCGTGCTTCGACATCGCCAATTATCGTTTCGAAGAGGACGAGCAGGGGTCTCGATGGACCTTCACCCCGCCGAAGGAGTTGGTGCCGCCGG
>CAZTZW010000471.1:0-2545 GCA_964618085.1 uncultured Elusimicrobia bacterium | reverse complement strand
AACTTGGCCTGCATGCGGGATAAATGTATAAAATGGGGACGTGCCCACCAAGGTATTGCTGGTCGAAGACGACTCCTCCTTCCGCAAGGCCGTGTCCGACGTCCTCTCGCTCGAGGGCTACGAGGTGCTCCAGGCGCCTTCGGGCAAGGCCGGCATCGTCGCCGCCCAGCGGGAGATGCCCGATCTCGTCCTGCTCGACCTCATCATGCCGGGCATGAAGGGCCTCGAGGTCTGCCAGCACCTCAAGCAGGAGGCGGCGACCGCCCGCATCCCCATCATCATCCTCACCGGCAACGACAAGGAAGGCCAGGACATCGCCTGCCTCGACATGGGCGCCGACGACTACCTGACCAAGCCGGTCAAGAGCGAGCGCCTGCTCGCCTACTGCCGCGCGCTGCTGCGCCGCAAGGCCGGCGAGGACAAGGACGCGCCGCCTTCCCAGGTGACCGTGGGCTCGCTCTCGCTCGACTACCCGCGCAAGCTGGTGACCATCGGCTCCAAGGAGCACCAGCACCTCACGCCCAAGGAGTTCGAGCTCCTCTACTTCCTCGCGCAGCGCACGCCCAGCCCCACCGACCGCGCCAACATCTACAAAGAGGTGTGGGGCGTCGAGGCCCCGTCCGAGGGCGCCCTGAAGACCGTCGAGGTCCACGTGCGCCGCATCCGCCTCAAGCTCGGCTGGAAGTCCGACCAGTGGCTGGTCTCGGTCTCCGGCCGCGGCTACGCCCTGATCCCTCCCGCTAAGTAGCGGACCCTAACAGAAGGGACAGGCACTTTCGTTAGGGTGCCTTCACTTGGGCGGGAAAACGGCCTACCCCTAACGAAAGTGCCTGTCCCTTCTGTTAGGCTGCGTGCTCGAGGACGAGCAGGACGGCCGAGAGCGCCGACACGCCCCACGTCGCGGCCGAGACTTCTTTCGCGCGGCCGGCGGCGGCGTACAGGGCGGCGTGGGCGACGAAGCCCCAGAGCACGCCCTGCGTGATAGAGAAGGTCAGGGGCACGAGGGCGATGGCGAGGAAGGCGGGGAGGGCGTCCTCGAGCTTGGAGAAGTCGATCTCGCTCACGGACCGGAACATCAGGGCGCCGACGATGACCAAGGTCGGCGCCGTCGCGTAGGCGGGGACCATCCCCGCGAGGGGCGCGAGGAACAGGCAGGGCAGGAAGCAGAACGCCGTCGCCACCGCGGTGAGGCCCGTGCGGCCGCCGGCCTCGATGCCCGAGGCGCTCTCGATATAGGTGGTCCCCGAGGACGTCCCCAGCAGGCCGGACCCGGCCGTGGCGACCGCGTCCACGATGAGGCCCTCGCGCAGGTTCTTGGGCCGGCCCTTCTCGTCGACCAGGCCGGTGGCGGAGGAGACGCCGACCAGGGTCGCGATGGAGTCGAAGAGGTCGGTCATCGTGATGACGAGCATGGTGGGCAGGAGCGCGGGCGCGAAGGGACCGACGAAGTCGAGCTTCATGAAGGTGGAGAAGTCGGGACGCGAGAAGGCGCTCCCGGGCGCCGTCACCAGCCCGGCGCCCCAGGCCGCCGCCGTGACGCCGGCGATGCCGACGAGGAAGGCGAAGGGGCTGCGGCGCCGCATCAGCCAGACCGTGACGCCGCCTCCGGCCAGGCTGAGCGCGACTTTGAGGTCGATGGGGCCCATCCGCACGAAGGTCGCGGGGTCCGCGACGACGAAGCCGGCGTTCTTGAGGCCGATGAAGGCGAGGAACAGGCCGATGCCGGCCGCGGACGCCGTGCGCAGGTGCGCCGGGATGGACTCGGCGACGCGCTCGCGCAAAGGGGTCAAGGACAGCGCGACGAGCAGGGCGCCGCCCCAGAACACCAGTCCCAGCGCCGTCGGCCACGGCACGCCGTGCCCGAGGACCACGGTGTAGGCGAAGAAGGCGTTGAGGCCCATGCCCGGCGCCACCGCGAAGGGGAGCTTGGCGTAGAGCCCCATGAACAAGGTCATCGAGAAGCACAGCAGGACCGTCGAGGTGAGCACGCCGTCGAAGGGCATCCCGGTGCCCGGGGCCGCGAGGATGGCCGGGTTGACCACCACGATGTAGGCCATCGTGAAGAACGTCGTCACTCCGGCGAGCAGCTCGCGGCGGCGGTCGACGGGCGCGCTCATCCGGGGAGGGCCTCGACCAGCTTCTCCAGGGCCGGGTAGTCCAGCGGCTTGGGCAGGAAGCCGGCGGCGCCGAGGAGCAGGGCGTCCTTGCGGAAATCGGGATCGGCGTAGCCGCTCATCAGGTAGATGGGCGCCTTCGTCAGCCGCAGGAACGGGCGCAGGGCCTCGGTGCCGGTCGCTCCCGGCAGCACGTGGTCGAGCAGGACGAGGTCGAAGCGCTCCCGGGCCAGCAGCTCGAGCGCGGCCTCCGCGCTCTCGGCGCAGACGATGGAGTGTCCCTTTCGCTCCAAGACGCTCGACACGACCTCCCGGTTGGCGGCCTCGTCGTCCACGAGCAGGAGTCTGGCGGCGGTCACGGCGATAGTATAGTCTTTGCGGGCCTAAGGGCCCAAGTATCGGGGGCCGAAGGCCCCTGACGCGGCCCGACG
>CAZTZW010000470.1:0-2546 GCA_964618085.1 uncultured Elusimicrobia bacterium | reverse complement strand
CATCCACGCCCCGGAGCACCACAGCGAGAGCCCCGAGGCCTACTTCTGCCACACGCCCGGCATCAAGGTCGTCATCCCGTCGACGCCCTACGACGCGAAGGGCCTGCTCTTGGCCGCCATCGAGGACCCCGACCCCGTCGTGTTCTTCGAGCCGAAGCTGCTGTACCGCTCGGCCACCGGCGAGGTGCCTTCGGGTCGTTACACCGTGCCCATCGGCAAGGCCCGTCTCGTCCAAGAAGGCGCGGACCTGACCATCATCACCTGGGGCTCGATGACCGTCACCTGCGCGAAGGCCGCCGAGAAGCTCAAGGCCGAGGACGGCGCGTCCATCGAGATACTCGACCTGCGCACCCTCTCGCCGCTCGACCTCGACGCCATCCTGGCGTCGGTGGGCAAGACCGGCCGCTGCGTCATCGCCCACGAGGCCCCGAACACCGGCTCCTGGGCGGCCGAGCTCTCGGCGCTCATCGCCGAGCGCGGCCTTCTCAAGCTGCTCGCGCCCGTGCAGCGCGTGGGCGGCTGGGACGTGCGCATGCCCCTTTTCCGCCTCGAGCAATACTATATTCCCGATGCGGACCGCGTCGTGATGGCGGCCCGCAAGGCCTTGCGCTTCTAAAGAGGACACCATGGACTACGAATTCAAGCTGCCCGACATCGGCGAAGGCCTGGTCGAGGGCGAGATCGTGAAATGGCACGTGAAGGTCGGCGACAAGGTCTCCGAGAACCAGCCCTTGGCCGCCGTCCTGACCGACAAGGCCGAGGTCGAGATCCCCTCGCCCAAGACCGGCGTGGTCGTGAAGCTGTTCGGCAAGCCCGGCGAGAAGATCAAGGTCCACTCGCCCCTGGCCACTATCTCCGTCGGTGGGAACGGCAAGACGCCCGCTCCCGAAGCCCCGGCCAAGGCCGCCGCGCCTGCGCCCAAGGCCGCGAAGGCCGAGGCCGCTCCCACGCCGGCCCCGGCGAAGGCCGCCTCAGGCTCCTACGTCTTCAACCTCCCCGACATCGGCGAAGGCCTGGTCGAGGGCGAGCTCGTGAAGTGGCACGTGAAGGAGGGGGAGTCGGTGTCGGAGAACCAGCCCCTGGCCGCCGTGCTCACTGACAAAGCCGAAGTCGAGATCCCTTCGCCCAAGACCGGCAAGATCGCCAAGCTCCACGCCAAGCCCGGCCAGAAGGTGAAGGTCCACTCCGCCTTGGTGACGTTCGGGAACGTGTCCGGCGGCGCAGCCGCCGCGCCCGCGTCGAATGGCCATGCCTTGCCCGCTCCGTCGGCCCCCGCCGCCGTTTCCTCCAGGCCCGCCGGTCCAGCCGCCAAGCAGACCGACGTGCTGGCGACCCCCATGGTCCGTAAGCTGGCGAAAGACGCCGGCCTCGACATCACCTTGCTGTCCGGCACCGGCCCCGAAGGCCGCGTCCTCGAAGCCGACGTCCGCAACTATAAGGGCTCGTCCGCCGCTCCTCAGGGGGGAGACCTCTCCAAGGTCAACGCCACCACGGCCGTCAAAGCGCTCGCCGCCTCCCTCGGCGTGAACGCCGCGGCCCTCAAGGGCACCGGGCCCGGCGGCCGGGTCGTCGAAGGCGATGTGCGCGCCGCCGCGCCCAAGAAGGCCGAGGGCAAGGCCGTCAAGGCTCCCGCCGGCCCGCTCGTGCTCACCCCCGCGTCCGCGCCGGCCTCCGGCGAGGAGCGCCGCCCGTTCGCCGGCATCCGCCGCAAGATCGCCGAGCGCCTGTCCCACTCCCAGCACACGGTCGCCTCCGTCACTCACATGGACGAATGCGACATGACCGCTCTGCTCGCCCTGCGCGACGAGATGAAGCCCTTGGCCGCCGCCAAGGGCGTGAAGCTCACCTTCCTGCCCTTCGTCATCAAGGCGCTGGTGAAGGCGCTCAAGGAATTCCCGCTGTTCAACGCCTCCATCGACGACGAGAAGCAGGAGGTCGTCGTGAAGAAGCAGGTGAACATCGGCATCGCGGTCGCCGCGCCGCAGGGCCTGCTCGTGCCCGTCATCAAGGGCGCGGACGGCAAGGACCTGCTGGGGTTGGCCAAGGAGGTCAACGAGCTGGCGGAGAAGGTCCGCGCCAACAAGATCGACGCCGCCAGCCTCTCGGGCGGCACCTGCACCATCACCAACATCGGACCGGTCGGCGGGCTGTTCGCCACGCCCATCGTCAACCACCCCGAGGTCGCCATCCTCGGCCTGCTGAAGCTGCAGAAGCGGCCCGTGGTCGTCGACGGCGGCATCCACGTCCGCGACATGATGAACGTGGTGCTCAGCTTCGACCACCGGATCGTGGACGGCTCGGACGCCGCGCAGTTCACCAACACCGTCATCCGCTCGCTCGAGAACCCGCGTACTCTGCTCTAGGAGACAGCCATGGCCATCAAGACCGACGTGCTCGTCATCGGAGGCGGCCCCGGCGGCTACGTCGCCGCCATCAAGCTCGGCCAGCTCGGCAAGAAGGCCCTCGTGGTCGACCGCGACAAGCTGGGCGGGGAATGCCTCAATTACGGCTGCATCCCCTCCAAGGCGCTGATCGCGGCCGCCAAC
>CAZTZW010000469.1:0-2548 GCA_964618085.1 uncultured Elusimicrobia bacterium | reverse complement strand
CTACCCGTGGCGCGCGCCCTGCGCCCGCGCCAGAAGCGCAACCCCCTGCGCGCCCTGGGCAACTCCGGGGACACGAAGTGGCGTCCTCTTCTGGAGCGTCACGTCGGCTCCAAGGACCCCGTCATCTCCGAGCAGGCCGCCTGGAGCCTCGCGCGCCTGCCGCCCGCGTAGACAGGACCGTCGCGTCGCCGTCGTGCGACGGCGCGCGGCGTAAGTGCTAAAATCGCCGTCCTGATGCGCGCCCCGCTCGCCGCCGTCCTGCTCGCCCTCGCGCTCCCGGCGCTCGCCCAAGAGGACACCGGGCCCAACGAGATGGTCCCGGAACGCAAGTTCCCCGCCCAGGTCCAGCAGGCGCCCAAGGACGACGACACGCCGACGGTCATCCGCTGGATGATCCGCCCGCTCAAGCGCGGCATGTTCATCCGCCTGCCCATCATGGACACCGACCCCAACCGCGGCATCACCATCGGGGCCATGCCCATCGCCGTGCTCCAGGGCGAGAAGGACGACCGCATCCGCCAGATCCACGCGCCGTCGCTCACCTACAACAAGAACTTCTCCGTGGTGCCCACCTACCGGTACTACTACTACCCGCAGGAGGACGCCGCTCTCATCATGCGCGCCTCGGCGGCCAAGTACGAGAACGAGGCCCTCGGCGAGTACGAGGACGGCTCCTTCCTCGGCACGCACATCGACCTGCGCGGGCGCGTCCAGTACAACACGGACGCCGGCCAGCGCTTCTACGGCTTCGGCCCCGACTCGAGCAAGAGGGCCGAGGCCAACTACCGCGAGAGCCTGTTCCAGACCCGCATCGGCGCCGGCCACCCGCTGGCCGAGGGCTCGAAGTGGCGCGCGCGCCTGTCCTCGCACTTCCAGGCCTCGCGCTTCACCAACGGCCCCATCCCCAACCTGCGGAACTTCACGGAATCCTACCCCAACCAGGCGTCGGAGCGCCGCCAGCAGGTGCATGAGACGCGCCTGGCCATCGACTACGACACCCGCGACCACGGCATCACCACGGGAAAGGGGAACTTCTTCCAGATGTTCGCCGAGTCGGCGGTGCGCGGCTTCATGAGCCAGTACGATTACTCGCGCTGGGGCCTCGAGGGCAAGACCTTCATCCCCTGGCCCTCGGATTCCGGCAAGGTGTTCGCCGCCCAGGCCAAGGTCGAACAGCTCACCGGCCCCTCGGCGCCGCCCTTCTGGCTGCAGTCGCGCCTCGGCGGCAAGTACTCCCTGCGCGCCTACGGCGACGGCCGCTACGTCGACCGCGGCATGTCCGTCGTCAACGTCGAGCAGCGCATCCGCCTCTTCGAGCACAAGATGGCCGGCGTCACCACCGAGTTCCAGGCCGCCCCCTTCGCGGGCGCGGGCACGGTCTTCGACGAGCCCGGCCACGCCCAGTTCCGCCACGTGCGCACGGTCGTCGGCGCGGGCATCCGGGCGGTCGCCAAGCCCCAGGTCGTCGGCTCCGTGGACTTCGGCGTGGGCCGCGAGGGCCTGTCGGTCTTCATGGACATCAACTACTCCTTCTAGGGGTTGATTTCCGACGGTGACGGGGCTATGCTGGGGATGTGAGCCCCGCCCCCCTCGTGGCGCTCCTCCTCCTCGCTTCCGGCGCCTCCGCGCTGGAAACCCGCCCGGTGGTCGTCTCGCGCTGGGAGCCGCGCTGCATACTCCACGCCGTGGCCGTGGACATGGCCGACGTCATCGGCCGCTACCGCGGCCCCGAGTTCGAGGGGCGGCTGCGCGCGGCCGCTTCCGCCCAGGACCTGCCGAAGGTGCGCCCGCAGAGCCTGACGCCCATCCAGGAGTTCCGAGACGCCCTCGCCCGGCAGTACGCCGAGGGCCGCTCGGGGGCGGTGCAGCTGCGGCCCGAGACGGCCGAGTTCACCAACATGTACGCGCTGGCGAGCAACGAGCTCTTCGTCATCGATGAGGCCGGGTTCTACGAGCGTCTCGGGGGCGGCCGCAGCATCGAGGATTCCCTGGCCCACGAGTACGTGCACTACATCCAGGTCCGCTACTACGGCTACTCCGCCGAGGACCTCGGCCGAGACCACAGCGCCGAGGCGATGGCCGTCGAGTACCAGCAGTACTTCCGCGCGCGCTACGTCAAGACCGGCCAGGCTCCGCCCTGCCCTTGAGCCACAGCGCGGCGGGATAGCCGTCGCGGCGCAGGCCGCGGCTGAGACGCAGCACCCCTTCCGGCGCGGCCGCGGGCGGCGCGTCCTTGCCCAACTTGAGCAGGCGGCGCGCGGCCTTGAGCTCGGGGCCTTCCAGCCCGGCGAGGGCCGCCTTGAAGCCTTCGGCGTCGCCGCACTCGGCGAGGGCCAGCGCGCGTTCGACCCGCAGGTACAAGCCGGGGCCGCTGGCCGCGTCGATGGCGAGGGCCTCGTCGGCGGCCGCCAGCGCGTCCTTCGGCCGCCCCAAGGCCCGCAGCGCCCCGCAGCGCCAGGTCCGCGCCTCCGCGTCGCGCGGCGAGAGCGCGACCGCGTGGTCCAGGCGCTTCAGCGCCTCCTCGGCCCGCCCCAGGCGCAGCAGCGCC